>JAGBZE010000143.1 GCA_017628435.1 Akkermansia sp. | reverse complement strand
GCTGCCATTGCAGGCCAGTCGCTTGGAAAATTGCTCAATTCTTTCCCCAAGGGAACCGCCGCACAGCTGCTCAACACCCTGCTCCAGCAGCCCCGCCCCGCAGCAGCCACCGATGAGGAAAGCCAGGAGGCTCCCACCGAAGATGAACCTGTCTCTCCTTCTCCCATTCAAAATGCCGCAGAAGCCGCCGGCTCCCTCCTTCAATCCCTTTTCTGATATGAGCGAATCATACCCGTCCCAATACATTGACAGCGTCTGTATCATTCAGGAACGCTTCGCCCCCACTGCTTTCCATGCCACCCTGCCCAACGGCAAGAAAACCGTCGCGTTCATCCAGCGGAAAGAGGCACACCTGCTCGATATCATCCAGCCCGGCAGCAAGGTGGCAGTGACCATCTGCCCTGCAGACTTCGAGCGCGCACGCATCCGCAGCATGGCATAACAGCCCCGCACCAATGAACACCAGAAAACCCGAAGTACTCGCCCCCGCCGGCAACTGGGACTGCGTTCGTGCCGCAGTTGCCAATGGCGCGGATGCTGTCTACTTCGGGCTGGATCAGTTCAACGCCCGCATGCGGGCAGATAATTTCAAGCTGGAGGACATGGCCTCGCTCATGCCTTTTCTGCACAGCCACGGCGTGCGGGGGTATGTGACCATGAATGTGCTCATCTTCCCGGCTGAATTTGAACAGGCTATCAACTACCTCAACGCGCTCGACGCCGCCGGTGTGGACGGGGTCATTGTGCAGGACACCGGCCTGGCCTCCTATATTTCCCGCCAGCGCAAGGCCGGAAACTGGAAAATCGAGCTGCATATCTCCACCCAGATGACGGTGAGCAGCCCGGAAGCCGTCCGCCTGGTGGATGAGATGTTCGACCCGCAGCAGATTGTGCTTTCCCGCGAGCTTTCGCTCCGCGAAATTGAAGCCTGCGCCAAGGCCACCACCAAACCCATCGAGGTATTCTGCCACGGCGCACTCTGCGTTGCTTATTCCGGCCAGTGCCTGACCAGCGAAACACTGGGCCAGCGCAGTGCCAACCGCGGCGAGTGCGCCCAGGCCTGCCGCATGCCTTACAAGCTGGAAGTGGACGGCAGACTCCGCAATTTAGGTGAACGCCGCTACATTTTCTCACCGCAGGACCTCTGTGCACTGGACCGCGTGCCCCAGATGATTGCCGCCGGGGTTCACAGTTTCAAGATTGAAGGCCGCCTCAAGAGCCCGGAATATGTTGCTGCCACCACCAAGGCATACAGGCAGGCAATTGATGCCGCGCTGGAAGGCAGACCCATGCCCTCTGCAAATCGCAAGGAAAGCCTTTATGCCATGCAGATGGCATTCTCCCGCGGCTTTTCCACCGGCTGGCTCGATGGCACGGACCACCCGCTACTCACCCATGGCCGCTTTGGCAAGAAACGTGGCGCTCTGGCCGGGCGCATTGCCCGCTGCGGTGAAGGATGGGTTGAGCTCGATGCCATGCCCGCCATGCCCATTTCGCCCGGCGATGGTTTCGTGGTCGATGCCGGCCAGGACCGCAACGAGGAACAAGGCGGCCGCATCTGGCGGGTTCAGGGAAACCGACTCTTCTTCCATGGCAAGGGCAGCCGCATCGACTGGCGTTTCGTACGCCCCGGCGACCTGCTCTGGAAAACGGCCGACCCGGCTCTCGACAAAGCGCTCCACGCTTCGTGGTGCAACTTTGAACGCAATGCAGCCAATACACCGGGCCGCGTGCTGGATATCCATTTCCAAGGCAAGGCCGGCTCTTGCCTCACCGCCACCTGCAACGGCATCTCCGTGCAGAGCGACCTCCCGCTGGAGCAAGCCGAGAAACGCCCGCTCACCCCGGAAAGCATCGAAGCTCAATTTGCCCGACTGGGCGGAACCGGCTTCTCTTTAGGCAAGTGTACTTACACCGTTGACGCTAACCTTATACTCCCGGTATCAGCGCTTAACAAAATGAGAAGAGAGCTTGTTGAGCGTCTTTCCGATAACCAGGAGCCGGAGCACACAGGGGTTCAGTGGCAAGGCTGGAGCTACGCATTCCCCCCGCTGGCACCAGCAAAAGGTTATCGTCTCTCCGTGCTATGCCGCGAGCCGGAACAAGCCCTGGCCGCTGCCGCTGCCGGCATCAAGCGCGTGTATCTCGATTTCAAGAATATACGCAGCTATGAGGAGGTGACTAAAAATATAAGAGAAAAGTATCCTGACACGAAGGTGTGGATAGCCACCATGCGCATCATGAAGCCGCATGAGGGCGGGTACTTCAAATACATAACCGCCGCCGCGCCCGATGGCGTGCTGGTGCGGAATCTGGGTGCCGCGCTGTGGTTCCGCGACAAGGGAATACCCATGATAGGCGATTTCTCCCTGAACACGGCCAATGCGGAAAGCGTGGGGCTGTGGCAGCAGTTCGGCATGCGTTTTCTCACGGTTTCATATGACCTGAACGCAGCGCAGCTGGCGGATATGCTGGCCAGTGGATGCGGACCCATGCTGGAGCTCACCTTGCACCAGCATATTCCCATGTTCCACACGGAGCACTGCGTATTCTGCACCTTCCTGAGCAACGGCCACAGTTTCAAGGATTGCGGACAACCCTGCGACCGCCACAAGGTCCGCATTATGGACCGCACCCACGCCATGCATTACCTGCGGAGCGATGAAGCCTGCCGCAACACCATGTTCAACGGTCAGGCTCAATCTGCCGCGCGCTATGCCCAGAGCATGCGCCGCTGCGGTCTG
>JAGBZE010000142.1 GCA_017628435.1 Akkermansia sp. | reverse complement strand
GGGCACCGATAACGAGGACAACATCTCCAACATCAAGCTCTGGTAAATTAACCTTTTACATTATATGCATCACCGTACTTTTACGGCGTTTCTCGCAGCAACCAGTGCTATTCCGGCGCTGGTTGCTGCGTCTGTACCCGCCCAGGCAGAAACAACCCCAGCCATGGAGCTGGTACACCGAGTTACGCCGGAATATGCAGATAAGGTAGAGTTCTGCCTCCAGAAAGAGAGCAGCCAGCCCACCATCTCTACACGCAACGGCAAGCTTCTCATCACTGCCAGCAGCGTGCTCGAATGCATTCGAGCATACGGATACTACCTGCGCAAACTGGCTCATGTACACCTCTCCTGGAATGGCGACAACCTCCGCACTGCCGCATTCACCCTGCCGGAGGAACCGGTTCAGGTGCCAGAAGCCCTCCCCATTAACTACGCCTACAACTACTGCACCCTCAGCTACACCGGCACCCACTGGAGTCTCCAGCGCTGGGAGCAGGAGCTGGACAGACTTGCTTTATCCGGCTACACCCATGTGCTTGTTACGGCAGGTCTGGAACGTGTCTGGCAACTCTTTCTGCAGAACATCGGCTACCCCATCAGTAAAATTTCAGGCTTCATTCCTAACCCGGCCTATGCAGCCTGGTGGAATATGGGAAATCTGGAAGGCGAAGGCGGCCCGGTCAGCGGGGTCATCATCAGACACGAGGCAAGACTGGGACGTTTTCTCGTGCGCCGTCTGCGCGAGCTGGGCATGGAGCCCGTGCTGCAGGGGTATGTCGGATTCCTGCCGCATGATATGCCGGCGGGCAGAATCCGCGGGCGCATCATCCCCCAGGGCAAATGGTGCGGGCATTACAATCGCCCAGCTATTCTCCAGCCCACAGCAGAAGATTTCCCCAGACTTGCAGCCCTATGGTACAAGAATCTCCGCAAGGTCTACGGATACCAAGGAAAATACTTCGGTGGCGATTTATTCCATGAAGGCGGCAGCACCGGCGGCACTCCGCTTACCCCGGCGGCCCAGGCTGTGCAAAGCGCCATGCAGAAAGCCAGCCCCGGCTCAGTCTGGCTTATCCAGGCCTGGGGACACAACCCGCACCGCGACCTGCTGGCCGGAACAGATAAGAACCACACCCTCATTCTGGCGCTGGATAAGGACATGACCCCCCGCCACAACATTTCCCGGAATTACCAGGGACGACCTCACATCTGGTGTGAGCTGCCCAACTTCGGAGGCAACCATGGTTTATACGGCGGCGTGGAGCTGCTGGAAAACATGAAGGGCTACCCCGGGGGAGCTGTCGGCATCGGCCTGCTCTCAGAAGGGCTGGAAACCAACCCTCTGTACTACGCCCTGCTCACCGAACGCCTTAATACACGCGAGCAAATCGACCGCGACGACTTCCTGAAGGAATACATACGGAATCGCTACGGCGTAAGCTCCAGAAGCATAAAGAGGGCGCTGAACCTCCTCATGGAAAGCGTGTACTCCCCCATCCGCCTGCAGGAAGGATGTCAGGAAAGCATTCTCTGCGCCCGACCCAGCCTCACCGCCAGCAAGGCCTCCACCTGGTCAAACGCCGGTGATTACTACAAGCATGGGCACGTACTCAAAGCCGCAAGACTGATGCTCCAGGCTGGCAAGGATCACAAGCTCGACAAACTGGACACCTACCGCTATGACCTGGCAGACCTCTGCCGCCAGGTGCTGGCAGACCGGGCACGCGTGCAGCTTCCCAAGGTAAATGAAGCCTACCAGGAAAAGGATCTTACCGCATTCAGACGCGAGTCGGAAGCATTCCTCCAGATTATCCGCGACACCGCAGAGGTGCTAGCCACCTCCGAGCACTTCCTGCTGGGCAAATATCTGGAAGGTGCTGAAAGCAAAGGCGGCAACAGCCCCACCGCACGCCGCCAGATGCGCAATGCCCTGCTGCAGCTAATCACCACTTGGACCCCGACCAACGGCATGCTCAACGACTATGCCCACCGCCAGCTTTCAGAACTGATGAGCGAATACTACCTCAAACGCTGGGAGGCCTTCTTCTGCGTCAAGGAGGCGGAACTCATGGGCCAGACACTTCAGGGAGAAGGAGGCCGCTCCGCCACCCAGACCACCGAGAATAACGGCGAAGCCGTCAGCACCAGCTACGAGCTCAGTAAATCGGTGGACACCGTGGAGCAGAACTTCCGCAAGCGCAAGCTCAACCTGCTCACCTCCCCGCAGGGCAACGTGATGGATATTGCAGAAAAAATTCTCAAGTAATAGCGAAGCGTAACTGGTGGATATTCCTCCCACCTCCACAAGCTACACAGCAAGCATAAGAAAACCGCCGGGAGTTTATCCTCGGCGGTTTTCTGAATTGCGGGAGTAGGATTAAAAACATTGATATATAAGCTACTTACACAGCAAACCCGCCCCCCCCTTTCAGTGTCCCCTGTGCCCCTTTTTGTGCTCAATCCTCTATTTTGTGTCATACAGCACTCAGTAGGGTATCGTACAGGGTGAACAGTGGCATTCATGCGGGAATGATGCACGCCTGAATGCAGAGGATTCCCCGCTTCCAGATGTCCGCTTGCGTGGCTCGCTGGTGTTCTCGCCCTGGTGCATCTGGTGGAGCGCGTGCTCCGGCTATGGTTCTGCTTGGCTCGCCCTTTTTGACTACCCACCCCTACCCCTTTGCTTTTGGTGGGCGGTTCCATACCCTACCCGGCGCGCGTTCGGGGGTGGGGCTGTGTGGGTGAGTGAGGGGACGCATATCCCCGAATTGTACAATTTTCCATAGGCAAAGAAAAAGCCCCCGTTAGCGGTGCGGCAACACCCGGGGGCTGATAAATATGATACAATGCACTGCATTGAGCGGTTACCCGCCGCGGTTATTAGAACACAACGAGCGGCACATGTCAAGCGACATTAAAAAGAAAATGCCCCGCCCCGGTTTCCCGGGACAGGGCGCGGATTCTAACACCGCTGGAACGCAATGAACAAAATCCATATCAGTTGCTCAGTCAACACGGGATTGACTGCCAGTGTGTGTATCAGTGCGTATTGTATCATATAAGTACGCCGCCTGATGATTTGCCGCACCAAGCGGCATGCGGAGTGTACCACAGACCAACAAAACAGAGCAAGGCAAATATGCGGCTTTCCTCTTCTTCTCCCGCCCTTCTCCCGCCCTGGTGGAGCTTCGCTGCCCGTAATAATAATCCATGCCATAATGTGTATGCTATGGGATTATCTTTTACCTATATGTACCCCCGGCAGGAGGTGTGTCCTCGGGTTTGTGTGTACCCCCTGTGTACACCCTGTGTGCACCCTTATGTACACCCACGCTATCACGGCAATATATACCCCCACAAGACAAAAAAACGCGCTGTAAAGGGGTTACATCCTCTACAGCGCGTTTTTACAGCATTTTTTTATTGCCGGAGCAGGATTTGAACCTGCGGCCTTCAGGTTATGAGCCTGACGAGCTACCTGGCTGCTCCATCCCGCGATTTTATTTAAGCCACCCTACTGGGTGCGGCAGAAATATACCACCAGTTCCCCGACACGTCAAGACCTTTTTTTGAAAAAAAGTGAATTATTTTTCCTTATTTCTCACTCACGAGGTTCCGGGAGCCATGCGAAGGAGAGCGGGCGCACGAAAACCGCTTGACGCTCCACCTTGCATCTGCTAGAGTTGGCGCAATGAAAGGCACGCCGCCAGCAGGGGAAGACCCAAGGTATCTCCAGGAGCAGCTTATCACCTACCTGGGGAACAAGCGGCGTCTGCTCGATTTCATCGGGCAGGCGGTGAACGAGGTGCGGCGGCAGTTGGGCGGGCGCAAACTGCGTTGCTTTGATGCCTTTTCAGGCAGCGGCATTGTGAGCCGTTACCTCAAGCAGCATGCAGATGCCTTGTACACCAATGACCTGGAAGATTATGCCCGGGTGTTGAACACATGCTATCTGGCAAACAGCGAAGCGGTGCAGGCTGCGGGGCTGCCAGAGCTGCATGCCGATTTGCTGCGGCAGATAGAGGCAAATCCCACCCCTGGATTGCTGGCAGAGCTGTATGCCCCGCAGGATGATGCATGCATCCGCCGCGGAGAGCGCGTATTCTACACCCGCCGCAATGCGGTGTATCTGGACACAGCTCGCCAGCTCATCGGCCAGCTGCCGACGGAGGTGCAACCCTTCTTCCTGGCGCCTCTGCTCAGTGAGGCCTCCGTGCACACCAATACGGCAGGTATCTTCAAGGGCTTTTACAAGGACTCCAACGGCGTGGGCAAGTTCGGCGGGCGCGCGGCCAATGCCCTGCAGCGCATCATGGCCCCCATAGCGCTGCCCTTGCCTGTTTTCTCCCGGTTCGATTGCGAGCTCCACGTGCTGCAGAACGATGCCTGCGCCGCAGCCGCCAGCCTGCCGGAAATTGACCTGGCCTATCTTGACCCACCATACAACCAGCACCCCTACGGCTCCAATTACTTCATGCTGAACATGATTCTTCGCTACCAGAAACCTGGGCAGATATCAGCAGTATCCGGCATTCCGCGGGATTGGAACCGCTCTGCATACAACAAGCGCAACCAGGTGCAGGAAGCGCTGGATGCTCTGCTGAGCACCCTGCCCGCCCGATTCGTGCTCATCTCCTACAACTCTGAGGGCTTTGTTTCCCTGCCGGAAATGCAGGCCCTGTTGCAGCGCCACGGGCAAGTGCAGCTCATGCAGACAGATTACGCTACCTTCCGCGGCTGCCGCAATCTGAGGTCCCGGGCACTCTCGGTGAAAGAATATCTGTTTCTGCTCAGAAAGTGACGCAGAACAAGCTTGACGCAAACCGATTTGAGGGTATGATGAGAGCGTGAATCATCTCTCAACATTTTCCCGCTTGTGCGCCTGCACAGTGCTTTCTGTGGCACTGAGCAGCTGCTACCCGCAAGCCGATAACCCGGAACAACTGCGCCTGGCCCATGAACAGAATGCCAACATGCGCCGGGAAATCGCCAGCATGCAGAAACTCATCAAACAGGCGGGCGAAACCGAACCCGTACTCGCTGAAAATATCGAGGCCAAGGAGCAGGAACTGGCCGGCGCTCTCAATGAGCTCAAGAAGCTCAAACGGGAACAAACAGAAGCCAAACTCCGCGTCATCCAGCTGCAAGACCGTCTGGATGCCTTCCGCACCAGCTTCCGCATGCTTCAGAGTGAAACCGCCAACCTTCATAAACGCTCATGAGCCAGGTTCCCCAATCCAAGGACACGCAGGGCAAAATCACCCTGACCTGGGGTGACAAGCCCACATCTCCCCGTCCGCAGAACACTGTTCCCACCCCCGTGGCAAGCCAGCAACCGGCACCGGCTGCAAAGTCTGCACCGGCCCCCACACCTGAGCCAAAGCCAGCACAACAGCCAGCCCCTGCCCCCAAGCCTGCAACCGTTTCCTCCACCCCTGAGGCAAAGGAGGAAAAGCAGCAGCCGACTCCGGCAGAGACCAGGACGGCCGACAGCAAGAAGAAATCCGGCGGCTGGGGTGCGGTCTTCCTGGACACCCTGCTGGTCATGATGCTCATGGGTGCCATCGGCGGCGGAGCCTGGTATGTGCACCAGCAGATGAAGGCATACCATGTCCCATCACCGCTGGAAATTGCCCAGAATGAGTATCTGGAGCTCTGCAAGCAGCACGAACAGCTTCGCGATGCAGCCTACAAGGCAGACGAGCAGCTGCACATGGTCGGCCGCCTCAATTACCTGGAGCGCCAGCTGGCTGAAATCAAGAGTCGCATTGCTGACGAGCAACGAGGTATCGCCAACGAGAAAGGACGCATTCAATCTCTTCAGCGCGAAATCCGCCAGGAAGACAAAACCTCCCGCAGTATAGCCAGGAGCATGCTTGTGGGGCTCCCCATCGGCAATGTATCCACCACCAATGGCAAGGCCTATGCCAACGCCACGGTTCACCGTCTGGAAGGCGGCCGCATCACCCTGCGCACTCCTAACGGTCAGGTCTGCTTCCCGACTTCCCAACTGGTGAAAGATAACCTGCCCGATATAGTGCGCTATGCCTTCGGCGTGGATGATATGGTGGACATGACGGATTTTGAAACCGCCGATGGCACACCTGCCCCCCGCAAGCGCCGCCAAGGTAAGATTATCAGCCCCCGAAGGGCTGCGCAGCAGGCGGCAGAACAGAATTATGAGCCGGAAGCCGGCACGCCCACTGTGGACACAGGCGCAGCCCGCAACCGCTCTAATGCTGAGGCTGAGAGCATCATCCCGGAGGATGACGGCTCATGGCAGGCTCCCGTTGAGGCTCTTCCCATCGGGGAATGATTAGTTCATACATTCTGCAAAAAAGGCGTGCATCGAATTCCGATGCACGCCTTTTCTATAAGCTTCAGCGCTCTTTACTTCTTCTTGCGGCAGCAGCACTTCTTCTTGGGAGCAGCCTCCGTGCAATCAGCCTTGGGAGCCAGGGTGCGGTTCATCTGCTTCCAGCTCCAGTCCCAGCGGGTCAGAGACGTGAAGCAGGCGGTGAGCAGGTTCACGCTGGCATCGATGTCCACCTTGTGGGCCATTTCGATGCTCTGGTGCACATTGCGCACGGGAATGGAGATAGCACCGGTCACAGAGCCACCAGCGGTGAACTTCTGCATAGCACCGGCATCTGTACCGCCAGCGGCCAGCAGTTCCAGCTGGTAGGGAATCTCGTTCTCCTGGCAGAGTGCCGTCATGAACTTCACCATGCGGGGATCGGTGATAAGAGTACCGTCGTACACCTTCACAGCCGTACCCTTGCCCAGTACGGTGCACTTATCGTGAGCGCCGCTGCCGGGGGTATCGAAAGCGATGGTCACGTCCAGAGCGAAAGCGAAATCGGGGTTAATAGCAAGCGTAGCAGCGTGTGCACCACGCAGACCCACTTCCTCCTGCACGGTGAATACGGCGTACAGGTCATAGTCCGGCAGGTTGCCGCTTTCCTTGATGGCGCGCACAGCCTCAATCAGCATGTAGCAGCCGCCGCGGTTATCGATACTCTTCACATTCAGGCAATCACCCATTTCCACAAGGTCGCCCACGCGGGTAATGGAATCACCGATGGAGACATACTTCTCCACCTCTTCCTTGCTCAGGCCGAGGTCCACCACATAATCAGTCACCTGGGGCATCTTGGTGCGCTCATCAGGGCTCATTACGTGGATAGGCTTCACGCCCATGCAGCCGGGCAGATCCTTGGTGCCGTGCACCGTCACACGCTGAGCGGTGAGCGTCTTGGGGTCAAACCCACCCAGGGGAAGGATGCGGATAAAGCCATTATCATCGATATGGCGCACAATGAAACCGATTTCGTCCATGTGGGCAGCGCACATGATGCTCTTCTCAGAGCTCTTACCCTTGATAAGGGCCACAACGTTGCCCACATTGTCCACCTTGATATCATCTGCCAGCGGGGTCATCTGGCTGATAACCAGGTCGCGGATGCCATACTCGAAACCGGGAGCCCCGGTTGCCTCACACAGGTCTTTGAAGAGCTGGATGTTCATGGCGCCTACTTTACTCCTTTCCACCCCGCTTGGCAAGGGCAGACTAACTTTCTGACAGTATTTTCTGCCGTCAGGAGCGCGAAACACCTTGCAATGAGGGGGCAATATGCTATCATACCCGCATGAACCGCTTGCCGATACCACAGTATGTGATGGCTCTGGCCCATGTGGCCGCCCTGCGCTCCGAAGACCCCTACCGCAAGGTGGGCGCCGCCGCTCTGGATAAGGATAACCGCGTTATCGGTACGGCATACAATGGGCTTTTCCCCGGCTTCGATGCACCGGAGGGTTTCTGGGCCTCGCGCAATGAGCGGCAGAAGTTCATGCTGCATGCAGAAATCAACCTGTGCAGCCTGTTCAAGCGAGGAGAGGCCAAAATCGTGGCCTGCACCACCATGCCCTGCACCTCGTGCATGCAGGCACTTTGCGCCCACGGTGTAAAAACCATTTACTACGGTGAGGACTACGCCGCCTCCCAGGCTCCGGCCATTGCGGAGATGTACGGAGTAGACCTCATCAAGGTGGATGATTACCCGCTCTTCTCCCAGTTCCCGCTGGTAGCAAGCAAGGAGCCTTGCAACTGTGAGCAGAACGAGTCTCCCGAACAGGCAAAATGAGTGCCCCCCTGCTCCAGGTACGCGACCTCACGGTCGAGTTCCACTCCCGCGCGGGGGTGAATTATGCCGTGAACGATGTTTCCTTTGACCTGCACGCCGGAGAAACGCTGGGCATCGTGGGCGAATCCGGCTCAGGCAAGTCTGTGACCTGCTCCTCCCTCATGGGGCTGCTGCCCAGCCCTCCTGCCCGCATCGGCAAAGAGTCCCACGCCTGGTTCGATGGCATCGACCTGCTGCACGCGCCGGAAAAGGAGCACGCAAAACTGCGAGGCAAGCGCATCTCCATGATTTTCCAGGACCCCATGACCTGCCTGAACCCCTGCATGTGCATTGGCGACCAGGTGGCGGAGCCGCTTGTGCTGCACCAGGGACTCAGCTGGCGAGAAGCCCGCAGACTGGCCGTGGAGGAACTGGCCCGCACCGGCATACCCGAGCCCGAAAAACGAGCCAAGGCCTACCCGCACGAATTTTCCGGCGGTATGCGCCAGCGCGTGATGATTGCCATGGCGCTCATCACCCGCCCGCAGATTCTCATTGCTGATGAACCCACCACCGCGCTCGATGTAACCGTGCAGAAACAGGTGCTCGACCTCCTCCGCGCCCGCCAGCAGGAACTCGGCACCGCCATCATTCTCATCACCCACGACCTCGGCGTGGTGCGGCAGTATGCCCACCGCATTCAGGTCATGTATGCCGGCAGCATTGTGGAAAGCGCCCCGGCGGAGGAACTCATCCGCCACCCGCTGCATGCCTATACCCGCTCACTCATGGCGTCCATCCCCAGCGCGGCAGACAAAGGCAGCAGGCTCCAGACCATACCCGGGCTACCGCCCACTCTGCGCGAACCCGTGCGTGGCTGCGCCTTCCGCCCCCGCAACATCGTGGGCAAGGCAGAACTCTGCCTCACCGACCGCACGCCGGAGCTGGTGGAACTCTCTCCCGGCCACTGGGTGCGTAATTGCCCTGGCTGCCTCACGTCCTGACCGCAGGTCAGGATTTCGTCACGCAGTGATTTCGTCCGGGCAACGCCCGGATTTCGTCCAGCCCCGCAGGGGCTGGATATCGTTTCCTATTAAGCCCCCCCCCGCTCCGGCATCAAAAACCGGGCTGCCCACCAAGGAGCAGCCCGGAAAATACAGTTAATTCCTTGCAACTGGCTTTAGCCAATCTGAGCGCGGCCGCTGAGGCGGGCACCCTCATCCATGGAAAGCGTACCGGTAGTAATATCGCCGGAAACATTGGACTGGGCATTGAGGTGACAGCGGTTGCTCTCAATGTTGCCCTCTACGCGACCGTAGATGTGCACCTCGCCGGCGTGTATGTCGCCTTTGATATTGGCCATCTCACCGATGGTCACCTTACCGGTGTCGGACTCAATCTGGCCTTCGATATGACCATCGATGTGCATATCGTTCTGGAAGCGGATGGAACCGATAATCTCGATACCGGAAGAAAGAACGTTAGTAGTGTTCGTGCTCATGAGCAGATTAGAAGTAAGAGATTAATG
>JAGBZE010000141.1 GCA_017628435.1 Akkermansia sp. | reverse complement strand
GCCGTAGCGGTGGATGCCCCGCTCAGCATCGCCGGCACCGCAGCCACCGTTGCCATCGGGGTAGTTTCCCTGCCCATCGGCCTCACCTACCGGCTTGTCGAGGCCTGCACCTCCCAGGAAACCAAATCCCCCTGAGCGCAAGCTTTTTCATTTAGCGTTGTTGGCGCTTGCTTCAATGAAGTTCTCCGTTGCCTCCTTAACTCACACTAACAATTAGAATTTACAACAATTTCTGACAGCAGAACTTGAAGTATACTCTAGCTAATGGTAGAATGAAGCTATGAAAGCCGATGAACTCAGGTACCCCGGTTCCCGCCGTATCTATGTGCCGGGCACGTTATTTCCGGAAATCAAGGTAGCCATGCGGGAGGTCACATTGTCGGATTCCGTCTTTCCCGATGGCTCCACGGAGCCCAATGACCCGGTGAGGATATATGATTGTTCCGGCCCCTGGGGCGATGAGGGTTTTCATGGTCAGGCAGAGCAGGGGCTCCCCCGCCTGAGAGAAGAGTGGATTCTGTCCCGCGGGGATGTATGCCGGGATGCCGGTGGAGCACTGCAGGCCGCAGATCTGAAACAGGCACCTACCCAGCGCGAGTATGCCCGCAGGGGCATCATCACCCCGGAAATGGAATATGTGGCCATTCGTGAGAATCTGGGGCGGGAAGCGGCTTTCAAAGCCATTTACGACAAGTTCCCTAGCGCCAAATCACGCCCGGAGCAGGCGCAGCAGCTGCTGGATGAATTAGGCACGGGCATGCCGCGCCCCAGCGAACTGGAGGCCCGGCCCGGCTTCTCCCCGGAAAGCCTGGAACGCCGCGCCCAGCTGCACTACCAGCACCCGGCAGAGCAGCGCGGGGGCAACATGCCCGCTTTCTTCACCCCCGAGTTCGTGCGCGATGAGATTGCCTCCGGGCGCGCACTCATTCCGGCCAATATCAACCACCCGGAAGCCGAGCCCATGATTATCGGGCGCAACTTCCTCTGCAAAATCAACGCCAATATCGGTAACTCGGCCATTACCTCCGGCATTGAGGAAGAGGTGGAAAAACTCCGCTGGGCCATTCACTGGGGCGCCGATACCGTCATGGACCTGTCCACCGGTAAGGATATTCACAAGACCCGCGAGTGGATTCTGCGCAACAGCCCGGTTCCCATCGGCACCGTGCCCATGTACCAGAGTTTGGAGAAATGCAGCGGCCGGGTGGAGCACCTGAGCTGGCCCATCTTCCGCGATACGCTCATTGAGCAGGCACGCCAGGGTGTGGACTATGTGACGGTGCATGCCGCTCTGCTGGAGCGCTTTGTGTATCACACAGCCAACCGCGCCACGGGCATCGTCTCGCGCGGCGGCTCCATCATCGCCAAATGGATGATGATACACAAGCAGGAAAACTTCCTCTACACGCATTGGGATGAAATCTGCGATATTCTGGCTACATACGATGTGGCCATCTCCATAGGCGATGGTCTGCGCCCCGGCAGCATTGCCGATGCCAATGACTTTGCCCAGCTGGCCGAGCTGGAAGTGCAGGGCGAACTGACCCGCCGCGCGTGGGATAAAGGGGTGCAGGTCATGAACGAAGGGCCCGGGCATGTGCCGCTGCACCTTGTGCCGGAAAACATGCGCAAACAGCTGGAGTGGTGCTACGAGGCTCCCTTCTACACCCTCGGGCCGCTGGCTACCGACATTGCCCCCGGCTACGACCACATCACCGGTGCTCTGGGGGGTGCCATCATCGCCCAGAGAGGCTGCGCCATGCTCTGCTATGTGACCCGCAAGGAACACCTGGGACTGCCGGATAAGGAAGACGTGCGCGAAGGCGTGGTGACCTACAAGCTGGCTGCCCATGCGGCAGACCTCGCCAAAGGGCACCCCGGAGCCCAGCTACGCGACAACGCGCTGGCCAAGGCCCGCTTTGAGTTCCGCTGGGAGGATCAGTTCAATCTCTCCCTCGACCCGCACAAGGCCCGCTCCTACCACGACCTGACCCTGCCGCATGCCAATGCCAAGCAGGCGCACTTCTGCTCCATGTGCGGCCCGGATTTCTGCGCCATGAAGCTGACCCAGGAACTCCGCAATAACAGAAAGTGAATGACCAGGCGGGCCCGCAGAATTTCATCGAAGCGCGTCCCCTGATTATGCCTGCTCTATCTGCCGGATGACGCTTTGCGCCGTGCCGGCGATATCTTTCTGCTGCAGGAGCCAGGAGACAATCACCACACGCCTGGCACCTGCCTGCAGAACAGCCGGCAGGGTAGTTTCATTGATGCCGCCTATGCAGAACAGGGGCATATCGCCTGCGGCTTCCTGGGCGGCGGCAATGTCACCCAGGCCTATGGACGGGCGGCCCGGTTTGGTGCCGGTCGGGTACAGCGGGCCGAAGCCGATGTAATCTGCCCCCTCCTGCCGGGCCTGAATGGCCTGCTCCAGACTGTGGGTGGAGCGTCCTACCAGCACGCCGGAGCCGACCACTTTCCGCACCTCAGCCAGGCTGCCGCCATCCTGCCCCACATGCACGGCATCGGCACCGATTTCAGCCGCCATTTCGGGGTAATCATTCAGCACAAAGATAGCCCCGCGCTCCCGGCAGATAGTCTGCATGACTATGGCCCATGCCTTGACCTGGGGCAGTTCCACCCCCTTGGCGCGGAGCTGGATGATTCTCACGCCGCCGTCAATGAGGGCATGTGTGCGCGCTTCCACCTGGTCAGGCTCAGTGTAGCCCATGTCTACAATCCCGTACAGACGGCAAGTCGAGAGAAGTTTTTTCATGGCAGAACTCTGCCACAAAGAACGCAGCACTACAAGCAAAAAGACGCAGGATTCCGCCAATATGTCATGTTTACGGCTTGCGGACAACCGGCGTTGAAATTATGCTGGGAAGCATCATGGAAACACTGGTATCAAGCGGAATTATTGAGTCGTATTTCAATAAATTGCAGAGCAATCTTGTGCTGGATGCCGCCATTGTGGGCGGTGGTCCTTCCGGCATTGTGGCTGCATATTATCTGGCCAAGGCGGGGCACAAGGTGGCCTTGTTCGACCGCAAGCTTTCCCCCGGTGGCGGCATGTGGGGCGGCGCCATGATGTTCAATGACATTGTGGTGCAGGAGGAGGCCATGCCCATTGTCCGCGAGCTGGAGCTCACCTACAAGCCGTATAAGGACGGCACTTATATCATTGATTCCGTGCATGCAACTGCCGGTCTGCTGTACAAGGCCACCCAGGCAGGTGCCACTATTTTCAACTGCTATTCGGTGGAGGACGTGGTTTACAAGCAGGGCCGCGTGGGTGGCGTGGTGGTCAACTGGACCCCCGTGCTGCGTGAGGGGCTTCATGTGGATCCTCTGACCATCATCTCTAAGACGGTTCTCGATGGCACCGGACATGACTGCGAGATTGCTAAGACAGTGGCACGCAAGAATGGTGTGAAGCTGAACACGCCCACGGGTGGTGTGGTAGGTGAAATGAGTATGGATGCTGCAGAGGGTGAACGCTCCACCATTGATAACACCAAGGAGATTTACCCCGGTCTCTTTGTCTCCGGCATGGCGGCCAACGGCGTGAGCGGCAGCTTCCGCATGGGCCCGATTTTCGGCGGCATGCTCATGAGCGGCAAGAAGGCCGCCGAGCTCATGGGAGCCGCGATTTCCGCACAATAACAAACCAGTGCTCAGGCATTTGTCTTTTGACTTGAAAGCTTAAATCAAAAACCCGCGCCGGATGTTTCACCGGCGCGGGTTTCTTGAAGTGTAATGTGTGGGGGATCAGGCCTCAACAGCTTCCTCAGCGGGAGCGGCAACCTCACCCTTCACCACGAGAACCACCTTCACAGTGGCGGTCACCTGGGTGTGCAGCTTGGCAGCCACCTCGTAGGTGCCGGACTTCTTGAGCGGCTTCTCCAGCTCAATAGCGTGGCGGTCGATTTCGATGCCCTGGGCGGCCAGACCTTCAGCAATCTGCTGGTTGGTGATGGCGCCGAACACCTTGCCATTCTCGCCGGCCTCGAGGGTCAGGTTGACCGTGACGGCAGCAATCTTGGCAGCGATCTCCTGGAAGTTGGCCAGCTCGGCGGCCTCGCGCTCAGCGCGCTTCTTCTGGAGCATGTTGATGAAACGCTGGTTGGCGGGAGTAGCCTCGAACGCAAGGCCCTGAGGAATCAGGTAGTTGCGGCCGTAACCAGCCTTCACGGTAACGAGGTCGGCTTCACAGCCCAGACCTTCGAT
>JAGBZE010000140.1 GCA_017628435.1 Akkermansia sp. | reverse complement strand
TGGCAGATCTTGAGGCTGTGATTCCGCAGGGGGCAGAACTGCCTGCCTCTGCTGCCTGGAATCTGAAGAAACTGAAGGAGAAAGTTGAGCGCCTTGATCAGGAAAGCCGGTGCAGTTACACGTTCAGCGAAAGCGCAGCAGATGCCGCCGGCAGTAAGCTGATGGAGGAGATTGCCGATACACCGGAGTGGATTCATGAGTTTGCTTTCAGTGGTGAATGTGTGCGCCCCGGCATGGCACTTTCCATTCTTAAACTGATTCAGGAAAAATACCCGGATATGCTTAAGAAGAGCATGGTGCGCAAAATTGCCACCGCCACGGCTCTGGAGTATGCTAAATCCGGGTGGAATCAGCAGGATGCTGTGGAACGCGCCGGTTATTACATCAAGGCCTGGAAACAGGATCGCCTGAATACGGTGTTCGATGTCCTGCCCATGTGGGAGCGTCGCATGGTGTGCGGCTGCAAGGGCGATAATCCGTATGGCTCCATTTCCAGCCTGAAATGGTTGCTGGAGAATGTGCATATCCCTGCCACGCAGTACACAGGTGCATGCTGGCGTTGCGATTATCGCCTGAATAACATCTACGGCGATTCCATTCATGGCCCGCTGTACTATACGCCGTTTGAAACGCCGCTGGGGAATAATCGTGCGCAGATGACTCATTATGTGGGTGGTGTGTGCGGTAGCCTTTCGCATTTCGGTGCCTTTGCGGCTCTGGCCAACGGTGTGCCGGCAATGACAGCTGGTGAACCCGGGCACTGCGCGTATATCGTGAAAGTGGGCGATAAGTGGACCCCTGCATACTCGCTGAGCTGGCAGCGTGGTCTGCATTGGCAGGTGTTCCGCAATGTGCACACCTATTCTTCCTTGCATGCTGCCACGGAGATGTATTCCGATGAACAGATGAAGAAGACCCGCGCATCCAATATCTGGCGAGTTCTGGCCGGTGCCCAGGCTGATACCGGGGATCTGAAGGCTGCGCTGGAGAGTTATGAGAACGCTGCAGAGGCACAGCCCCGAAGCTGGATGGTCTGGCGCGAATGGCGTGAGGTGCTTGAGAAGAATGAGGCTTCTAGCCCGGCTCAATGGAATAAGTTGAATAATACTTTATGCTCCAAGTGGGTTCCGCTGTATCCTGAACAGGCATATGACTTTATGTCTAAGGGTATGGCAGCTGCCATGGCAAAGAAGATGGGTGCAGATTCTGAGCAGTTGCGCAAGGCTTTTCTGAAGTTCTGGAAGAGCGTGGATACCATGGGCCCTGACCGCTGGAACATTGAGGACCTGGGTAACAAGCAACTGGCTGCCATGGGGATTGAAAAAAATACTGATGCGCTGTGCAAGTATTATGCCGATGTGCTGGGGAGCACGGTGTCGAATGCCCAGTATGCTCCGGCTGTTCTCAACTGGGGGAATACCCTGAGTGCCAGGCTGGATGCCAACGGGGCAGCCAGTCTTATGCAGGCTACTCTCAAGGGGATTGGTTCCGGTGCGGGCAGCATGACCCCGGAGGAGCGCATCAAGCTGCTTTCTGCGCCCATGCTGGCTGCAGAGAAAAACCGCGACCGAGGCGCTTTCAATGCCATTGCGGATATGGTGAAAGCCACCGGGCATAAGAATGAGGGTATCAAGATGCCGTCGTTCGAGGCATTCCCGGGCAAGCTGGCTTCGGAAAAGGGCCTGGTGTGGATGAGCTCTACCTCCCAGTGGGACAAACCGCATGAGCATGCCGGCCTGCTTACGCCGGAGGGTGGCACGTTCCACACTGCTAAGGATAAGGATGCCTTTGTGGCGGTGGAACTGCCCCGCCAGGTGCGCGTAACGGGCGTGGTGATTGTGACTTCTCCCGGCAACCTGCACCGCTGCAATAATATGAAGATTCAGGTCTCTGAGAATGGTGCAGACTGGAAGGATGTGCATGATTTCGGCCCCTGTAAGAGCCGCGTGATGCGCAGCGACCTGGGCGGTAAGAAGCCCGTGGCCAGATATGTACGCATTCTGCGCGTGGGCGGGCCGGAGTTCTTCCACCTGAACGGTATCTATATTTACGGCAATCAGGCTGCGTAATATCTAATCCTTTGAACAGAAAATGAAAAAGTCAATGAAAGTATTTGCCCTTGCCCTGGGTATGCTGCCTTTTGCAGCTTTTTCCTACCCCAAGGCGGAAACCTTTGAAGAGGCCACTGGTCTGGTGAAGGATGATGGGCTGGTTGTTGTGTTTGTGTATGCTGATGGCTGGGACAAGCATAGCCGCAGGACCGCTGAGCTCATGATGAACGATGCCGAGGTGAGCAAGGTGCTCAGCAATGATGTGGTGATGACCTTGCCGTTGCCCAATCTGGGCGGTAAGGAGCAGGACGAAAAGCTGAAAGCCCGTTTCGGTAAATTGCGGGTGCCTACGCCCGATAGCATTCCCGGCGTGAATGTTTATACGAAGGAGGGCAGGGTGCTTGCTTCTCTGAGCATTCCGTTCAAGGAGCGCAAGAAACCTGCCCTGCTGGCCAAGCGTCTGCTGGCTCTTAAGAAAGCCCATGCAACCCAAGGAAAACTGATGGCTCAGGCTGAGCAGGCAACCGGTCCGGAAAAGGCACGATTGCTGGGTGAGGCGGCCTTTATTCAGGGAATTTCCCGCCCGGATAACGTGCAGAAAATGATTCAGCAGGCAGACCCGGAAAATAAATCCGGTATGGAGAAGGTGATTTCTCTGAATCTGCCGCATTATGCTATTGGTACAGCAGGTACCAAGGACTGGGAGAAGTCTCTGGCTGAGGTCAAGGAACTGCAGAAGAACTCCCATTTCAGCAAGGAGCAGCAGCAGCAGCTCTGCTGCATTGCCATTGGTTTGCTGCGCCGCCATGGTGGTATGCAGCATAAGGCTGAGCTTAAGGAGATGATTACGCGACTGCGTAAGATTGACCCGGATAGCATTCTGGGGCAGTCTGCTCTGGATGCAGAGCGTCTGTGGGTGCGGGAACTCAATCTGATAGAAGGCTGGAGTCCTGATGTGATACCGACCGAAAAGGTGCCCACGGAAATTGTGGGCCCCTTGCCAATCAAGGAGCCGGGCACATATGAGGTAACCTTTAATTATCTGCGTGGCAGTCACGCCGCACGGTTTAGTGCCGTGGAGCTTTACGATGGCAAGACCAAAGTGGCAGAGGATTGCCATAATGGTAATTCCGGTCACAAGAGCAGTAATAATGTTTATACTCTCACGGTGTCCAAGACTGTCAGAAAACCGCGGCTTTATGTTACTTTCGATATGGCAGTGAACCGCGATTCGTACGGTAGGATTACCGTAGTGAAAAAGTAGTCTGCGCTCTGAGCTGTGTCCTTATCTGCCCCGGTTGTTCCTGCGCGCCGGGGCATTTTTATTGCCCGCGCACGGCGCGGTACACGGAAAAGGCAATCAGCACTTTGAGAATGAGGGCAAAGCTCATGCCCCAGGTCACGGCGATGGTTGTTTTGGTCTTGGCGCTCAGTTTTCTGGTGATAGCCAGCCAGAAGAAAAGAATACCCTGAATCAGAGCCGATATGCAGATGGCGGCCACCTTGTTGAAGCCCAGCCAGTCCAGTGGCATGGCTACAGGCAGCAGGAAGGAATAACAGCAGGTCAGCAGGTCGGTTATCTCAGCCAGCCACATGACCACTGCTGAGGGAGCAATGACGCACAGCAGCAGAGTGAGCCGTGCTACCTTGCTGTATCTCTCTTCCTGTGTGGGGATGTACATTTCGGTGATAATGCCGTAAACTCCTTCCAAAGTCAAGGTGAATTGTCTGAATGCGTTACGCTTTTCCATAGCTGTCCAAAATAGGTAAACATCCTAAAGTAGAGCGTACCTATATCAAAGGATAGCGAAAATCACCAGCTGTTTTTGGCAAATA
>JAGBZE010000139.1 GCA_017628435.1 Akkermansia sp. | reverse complement strand
GGACATGCGGGAAAGCTCGCAGCACAGCTCGCGGATGGCCTGGCCTCGCTCCGGCTGTTCCCAGCCCAGCAGTTTTTCCACTGCACAGGCGTAGGCAATGTTGTTGCTCATCGGAGCAAGGTAGTCCATGCGGTCCGTGTAGGTCACGAACTGGTTGTAGTGGCAGTTCTCCGCTATCTTCTCCATGCCGCGGTGCAGGTATCCAATCACCGGGTCGCAGGATACAATCTCTTCACCGTCAATCACCAGCTTCAGGCGAAGCACGCCGTGCGTCGCCGGGTGAGACGGACCTACATTCAGGGTTACCAGCTCACCGCGGTCATCTGCGTCGTTCTTCAGATAATCCATCGCAGCACTTGCTACATCAGGCACTTGTATAAATTTTGTCGTGTTCATAACCTGGGAATACGGGGCCACCTGCGGCCACAGTTACGCGTAGATATTAAACACCTTTCCGTTGTAAAGTGCAAGCCTAAAGTAGCCCCCGTGCCAAGTTTTGCGCGCGTGTGGACGTGTTGCCTGGCTCAAACACGCACGGCATTTTTCGGGTAAGTCGCACTTGCCTCTTGCAAAGTTGTCTGGTAGGGGTATGATGAAGGGCATGAGTACGGTAACAGCAGAGCAGTTGGAGATGGTGCGCCAATGGGCCGCCACCGGCGTGGATTTGAACGGCATTCAGAAGAAATTGTCTGCCGAGTGCGGTGTGCACATGACATATATGGACGTGCGCTTTCTTTTGCTGGATCATGGAATTGAGATTGCTGTGCCCAGTGCTACGTCTGTTGCAGAGCCTGAAGCCGCAGAGCCTGCACCCCAGCCGGCTGCAGCCCCGGTGGAGACTGATCTTGCGCCGTCCGCTGGGCAGGTGGGTAAGCCTGTGGTGACTCTGGATGAGCTGATGCTGCCCGGCACGTTGATTTCCGGTAAGGTTCAGTTCTCTTCCGGTACTAAGGGGGGGTGGCAGATTGACCAGATGGGACGCTTTGCGTGGAATTCGCTGGAAGGGCAGCCTACGCCGGAGGAATTACAGGCATTCCAGGTAGAGCTTACGCAGATTCTGAGTCGCGGAGGTATGTAAGCGTCTGTTATGAATGATTAATTAAAATTCGGCCGAGACTGAAAGCCTTAGCAGAGATAAGAAAAATCCCCGGTTGGTGAGCCAACCGGGGATTTCTGTATGTAAAATGGAGATTCGCGATTAATCGAGAGAGGTGCGAACGTAGTTGTACTTGCTCTGGAAGCCGAGCTCCTCGGGGAATTCGGAGAATCCGCCCCACACGTTGTACTCCTTGCTGCCGCTACGACCGCAGGTGTCCTGGTAGCAGGGCTTGTAGGTGCACTTGTAGGTGGGTGCCCAGAAGGTCACGAGTTCGTAGAAACCATAGCCGATGCGGGAGGCAGTGCGGCTGACACCATCGATGATGCCAACAGAGAAAGCAGCGTTGTTGCCCTCTGCTCCGTTCCAGCGAAGCATGGTGGTGGGAAGTTCCTCAACAGCGAAGAGAATGTTGCTCACAGCGCGACCGAGTTTGCGAGTGGCAGTGTACTCAGAGGCGGGAGGTGCCTGAATGTCGGCATAGGTGGTGCCGGCCAGAGCCAAGAGAATTGTAGAAAGGAGTAAGCGCTTCATGACGCAATCAGAAATACCATATCATTCCGTTCGCTGCAAGCAAAAAAGTGTAGTTTTGCTACCCGAACGGTAAAATTCAGCTTAAAAGCGCCGAAATATCCATCTGTGTTTCTTCATCGGTGAGGTAGCAACCTGTGTCAGAGCCATACCAGTGACCATTAGCGAAGGCTGCGCGGGTGCGGAATCCGCCGCCGCAGAGGGCGAAGTGTTTACAGGTGGCACAGCGGCCTGCCAGTTTCTTCTGTCGCTCCAGCGGGTCGTCGCTGCCGCGGAGCTCCTGGAGTACAGCGGCACTGGGTTCCTGGGCTGCATCCCATACATCGGAGAACTTCTGGGTTTTCACGTTGCCGAGCGTGACACCCTGCCAGAACTGGTCGGGGTGAATGTTGCCCTGTGTGTCGATGTTGGCGATGCCGCGGCCGGAACTGTTGGCTCCGCCGCCGTTCCAGGTGAGCAGGCGCAGAGTCTCCTTAGCCAGGGGGTGCCCCTCGCGCAATTGGCGCAGCAGCAGGTATACGCCGTCTGCCGGCTGGGTCACGGTGAGTAGTTCGCGGGGCTGCCCGGCGGCGTGCCAGGCCTCTGCGCGGGCAATGAGCATATCAATGGCAGAGCGGGCTTCCTCCGGTTTCAGGCTGGCTACATCCACGCCTCGGCCGGTGG
Organism: Akkermansia sp.; assembly: GCA_017628435.1. Taxonomy (GTDB): domain Bacteria; phylum Verrucomicrobiota; class Verrucomicrobiia; order Verrucomicrobiales; family Akkermansiaceae; genus Akkermansia. The sequence goes on along the minus strand of JAGBZE010000139.1, from coordinate 3,423 downwards.
GTACCAGGTGGTAGAAGCATACGCGCTGAATCCCTTCCTGCTCGATGAAGTTGAGAATCTGCTCCATGCTCTGCACATTGTTGCGGGTGAGGGTGAGGCGCAGGCCTGTCTTCTGTCCCACTTCCTCGCAGAGTTTGAAGCCGCGGATAGCGCCATCGAACGCCCCCTTCACTCCGCGGAACTGGTCGTGCACTGCGCCGATACCATCCAGCGAGATGCCTACGTAGGCCACGCCCAGGTCTTTGAACATGCGGGCGTATTCCGGGGTGATGCGGGTGCCGTTGGTGGAGATGGTAACCTTGAGCCCTTTCTCCGTGGCGCGCTGTAGTATCTGGGGCAGCTGCGGGTGCAGCAGCGGTTCGCCGCCGGAAAGCAGCAGGGCGTTCACCTTGTAATCTGCCAGGTCATCAATCACCGCGCAGCATTGCTCCCAGCTCAGTTCGCCGGCGTATCGTTCGGCGTGTGAGTCGGCATAGCAATGCACGCAACGCAGGTTGCAGGTGCGGGTGATGTTCCATACTACGATAGGCTTGCGCACGCGCGAGGAAGCCGGCATGCAGGCAGCAGTGCTGCTGTTGGGTATGTTGCTGCCATGGCCAAGGCCGTAGCGGATGTGGTCGGCGGGTTGGGCTGCACCCGTCCAGAGTTTGGTGATGTTGATCATGGCTGTGGGGTGGTGCCGCGCAGCGCGGCGGGAATATAGTTACAAAGAGGTTCTGCGGCCATCATGTCGCCATTGCTGCCATAGGCTCGGGCCCGGGAGCCGCCGCAAAGACGGCGGTATTCGCATTTGCCGCACTTTCCACCCAGAGCATCATCATTGCGCAGCTGTATGAAGAGTGGGTGCTCGCGGTATATGGTAGCCAGATCATCGGTGCGTACATTGCCGGCGGTTATGGGCAGGAAGCCGCTGGGCTGAATTTCGCCTATGTGGGAAATGAAGGCTACGCCCTTGCCATCGCGGGTGGGTACCATGTGGCGCGGTGCGGGGGCTCCGCTGTTCCTGGCGGCCTGCATCAGGGCTCGGCGGTAGTGGTGCCCCTCTGTGGTCTTGATGGCGAAAGGAAGTTCAGTGCGCAGCTCCAGCAGGCGCTGCCACAGGGTCTCCAGTTCTGCGGCTTCCGGAAGCTCCTCCAGGGTGGCACGCCCGGTGGGTACCAGAAGGAAGACGCTCCATACATCCGGCTGAATCTGTTTGAGCAGCTCCACGAAACCCTCCAGCTCGGGCAGGGTTGTGCGGGAGATGGTAGTGTTGATTTGTAATTGGATGCCGGCCTCTTTGGCCATGCGGGCTGCCTGCAGGGTGCGCTCGAAGGTGTGCGGTACGCGGCGGAAGGCGTCGTGCGTTTCCTGCGTGGCTCCATCCAGGCTTAAGCTCATGCTGACCACGCCGGCCTGGCGGAGCTTGTGAAAATCGGTGTTAATCAGGCGGTTGGTGGCGGCGGGGCTCAGCGCTACGCGCAGCCCTTTGCCGGCGGCTCGTTCAATGATGTCGAATATATCCCTGCGCATCATGGGGTCGCCGCCGGTCAGTACCAGCATGGGCGGAGCCAGTTCAGCAATTTTATCCACCAGGGCCAGGGCTTCCTCATGGCTCAGTTCCTGCGGGTGGGCCTGCGGTTGGGCAATGGCCCGGCAATGCTGGCAGGCCAGGGCACAGGCGCGCGTTACCTCCCAGAACAGGATGAACGGACGTTCGGCAAAATCGCACATGGGCGGATGGTGGGGCGCAGTCACGCGCGCATTGTACACGCTCGCGCGCTCCTTGGCAAGTCTCGATTTGTTGGCTCTTTGAGCGATTTTGTCAGTAATTTTTTGCAAAACTGCGACAAAAAACTTGACACTAACTCACATTTGCTGTATCTTGCCTGCCCGTTCCCGGACAATATATCAACAACGAAAGAAAAATCATGCGTTCCGTATCTGTACGTAAAGGAGAACCGATCGATCGCGCTCTGAAGCGCCTTAAGACCAAGCTCGACACCGAGGGTATCCTCGAGGAGATGCGCCGTCGTCGCGCTTTTGAGAGCCCCATGGATGAGAAGCGTCGCAAGGCTCGTTCCGCCAGCAAGCGCAACAAGGTGAAGTGGCACTTCACCAACAAGGAGGAGATTCCGGCTGCTGCCGTGACCCCCGCTGTTGAGGCCTAAATCCCATTGTTCGGGAAAGTTTTCAGAGGAAAGGCAAGCTGCAAAGCTTGCCTTTCTTCATTTTTCTGCATCATGAAGCGACGTTGCGTTTATACCTGCTGCATGGCGGTTACGCAGCGGTGGGCTACTTCCTGCCAGGTGGGGTAGGTGGGCAGGTCTGCCATGTCGGGCGCATCATAGGCCGCATTCAGGGCTCGGATGAATGACTCCTCATCTGCATTGTCAAAGGTGAAGCATGCAGGGATGTTTTCGCAAATGGGGGGAAGGGCACTGGCGATGCAAGGCACACCGGCGCGCAGGCATTCCACCGGGGGCATGCCGAAACCTTCGTAGGCTGAGAAATAGATGGCACAGCGGGATTCCTGCTGCATGATGCGTTGCAGTTCCTCGAAGGGGAGTCTGCCATGCTGCACCCAATGCTGTCCGGGCAGGGGACAGTCCTGCGGAAGTCTGCCGATGAGGTGAATGCGTATATCGGCGGCATCGCTGCGCTGGAGCAGCCAGCTTTCTACGCGGCGAATGCCCAGCTGGGTAAGTTTGTGCGGGAAAGGAGATGCGTAGAAGAGAATATCCCGCCCTGCTGCGGGGGTGTAGGGGCGGGGCTCGTCATCGAACCCTATACCGACCACGGCAGTGCGGCAGCTGGGGCAGTAGTGCTCATAGCGGCTTTTATTGAACTGGGTTGAGGTGAGCACCAGGTCTGAAACCTGAAGGGATCGCAGCCCCAGGGCTCGGAAGTAGAGCAGCTCATGCCGGGGGAAGGGGGAATCTCCCTCGCCGTGGTTCTGCTCGTAGTATTCCCAGTTGACATCGTGCAGGTAGCAGGCCAGCCTGGTCTTGCCAAGCATGGGGAAGAATGGAGGAAAACCTTTTGGCAGGATTGCCCAGTCAGGCTGAATGCGGCGAATGGCTGCGCATACTCCTACCTGGTCCCACCATACACGACCGAACTTGCGGGGAACGGGTTTATCTGCCAGGTGCAGATGCACGTGGGACGGCAGGTTAGTGAAGTGTGTGGCGCATTCGGTATTGCCCAGAATATGAAGCTCAGTGACCTCTGACGTGTGCATCAGCCCCCGGGCGAGCCCCATGGATACATTGAAGATGCCCACAGATTTAGTGGCTGTAAAACTTTGATCGGTGAGTGCCAGCAATAGTTTCATATTCCTGAGCGAACTCTGGCATACTTCGTCGGGGCTGTCAAGTTTTTTTGCTTGTGTGCTTGCGGGGTGGTGTTGTATCTGGTATGATGCCGCGCATGGCAGAAGAAAAG
>JAGBZE010000138.1 GCA_017628435.1 Akkermansia sp. | reverse complement strand
GAAATCGAGCTCTCCGTACGTGCTGCCAACTGCCTGAACAACGCCAACATCACCACCGTGGGTCAACTGGCCATGAAGACGGAAGGTGAAATGCTCAAGTACCGCAACTTCGGTAAGAAGTCCCTCAACGAAATCAAGGACAAGCTCGTTCAGCACGGCCTGTCCCTGGGTATGCAGTTCGACGCCAAGCTCCTCGCCGCTCCCGCCCCCGCTTCCCGCATGCGTGAGAACACCGATGAGATTCGCGCCACTGACCTGCAGGCCCTCATCTCTCACAACATCGACGCTTTCGGCGACGATGACGATGAGTAAAGATTCCAAAACATTAAACAAATAACACCTAACACACATTAAACGAATATGAGACACGGCGTAAAAAAAGCCAAGCTTCAGCGTAACGCTTCCCACCGTAAGGCCCTTCTTGCTAACCAGGCTTGCAGCCTGATCAGCCATGGCCGCATCACCACCACTCTGGCCAAGGCCAAGGCCCTGCGTCCCTACGTGGAGAAGCTCATCACCCTCGGTAAGAACGGTTCCCTGCACGCCCGCCGTCAGGCCCTCGCTACGCTGCCCCAGCCCAAGGTTGTGGCCAAGCTGTTCAGCGTGGTTGCTGAGGCTACCAAGGACCGCCAGGGCGGTTACACCCGCATCGTGAAGCTCGGCCAGCGCATGACCGACAGCGCCCCCATGGCTCTGATCGAAATCATCGACCTGCCCCAGCTTTCCGCTCCTGTGGCTCCCACCACCACCACTGCTACTGGTTCCACCTCTGAGGAGGCCTGAGCCACTGGTGAGCTAGCAAAAGCTTAATCACAGAAACCGTCGCAGTTGCCCACGCAGCTGCGGCGGTTTTCATTTTGTTGCGGCCTTGCGGGGGCGCTTATTTCTTTATGATGGGCTATGCTTGACCGGGGATGCCCTGTTGTGTATAATCCCTACCATGTACAGTAGAAGCATCGTCCTGAATATCATCTGTGTGGCCCTGGCGGCGTGTGTGGCGGTGGGACATTGCGGTTTGCCAGTGGTGGCAGCGGGGGTATTTATCGCCCTTGTGGTCTGGCTGTGCAATGAGGCGTGGTATGTGGCGGCGTCGCTTCCTGCTCTGCTGGCGGGTGCCTGGGCTGCCGTGCGCCGGAAGCGTGTATCGGCCTCGGTGGAGAAGAAGATATATCATACCACCTCATTGCTCCTTCTGCTGGTGCCGCATGTTCTGTTTGCGGCGCTGTATCTGGCCGATTCGCTGACCTCCGGCCTGCTGGCGGCGGAGCTGGGGCTGCCGATATCCACCGCCTTGTTCGGCTGTGCGTATCTGGCGGTGGTGCTGCTGTGGTTCTGTTCTCTTTTCCGGGCAGTGAAGCCCATGTCTCTGGAGGTGCTGTGGACCTGCCTTTTTGAGCCTGAGCTTTATCAGCCGCAGCCGGATGAGGCCGCCGCCGCTCCTGCTTCTCCGGCACCGGCGGCCCCGTCTGCCGCTGCGCCCCGGCACCCGGAGGTGTGTAAACTGGCATCCGATGGCCTGTTGTATTATGGCCGCCCTGAGCTGGAGGTGTTGAATCCTCACCTGCGTGCCCGGCTGGTGGTTGGCGCTGTGTTGCTGCTGCTGGTTCTGCTGGTGGCCGGCATGGCCGTGCAGTGCTATCCGGTCTCCCTGGCGGGCAGCGCGCTCTGCGGGCTGCTGGCGCTGGTATTCGGGGGTGTGGCGGTGACGCTGCTTCGCGCACCTGGCCGCTGGCGTGAGAAACTGAGCCGCGCGGAGTACGCCGTCACGCGCGAGGCTGTTTATGTGGCAGAGGGGCAGGTGCTCCGCTGTTATCCTCTTGATAAGGAACTCCTGATGCATTATGAGGAAGTATCAGGCAATACGGGTACCATTTACCTGGACCACCCGGCCCTGCATAAGGGGACGCTGCGCAAGCTTTTTGCCCGCGCGGGAGCGGTCAATGTGAGCGGCCAGAATGACCTTTCTGCCCCATTATCGGGCCTTGTTCAGATAGCCGATGCAAGGCGCGTCTATCACCTTATCAAAGAACTGCAGCAGGGGGAATAGGCTAAGCTGACAACAATCCTGAAACTAGATATGGTACATGCTTTTCTTTGCTCGATTTTATTTGTCTCACTTCTGCCTGGTGTTGTGCAGGATGGGGAGTCAATGGCGCTTTATGGGGTGAAGGTGGAGAAAGCCCGGAAGTTTGTGAAGGGCAATCCCTCACCCAAGGTGTTGCGGAGCCTTGTCCGCAAGATGAACCAGAGGCTTTCAAAACGAGGGTTCTCGCTGAAGGGTGGGTATGGATTCTCCATGGAAACCGCCTGGGTGCTGCCGGCTGGTATGGATGAGGATGATGTGCTGGACTGCATTCCCGGCTACGAGTGCTATGAGACGGTAGAAGCGCATGCCAGCCCCGATGGACGTCGCTATATCATCCGACCTGGCCTGATTGACTACAAGGATACGACGTATTCGGTCAACATCTGGTTCGATGTGACCAACAACCGCGATTATCGTAAATCGACCTTTTTCCGTTGAGTCGGGATTAGCGGCGCCTCTTATAGCGCGGCTTGCGGCGGGTGGGGCGGAGGAGCCGGTAGAGGAAGAACAGGCACGATGCTCCCGCTATGGTGGAGAAGGCTCCCAATGTGATGGTCTGGTCCCACAGCAGCCAGAAGTTATCAATGTTACTGCACTGCGGGTTTTCTGCCAGATAGAGCACGGATACGTTGTTCCTGTGCTTGCTCAGAGTATCTAATGATTTCTGGGGCAGCCAGTAGTACGAGGCTCCTGCCTTTCCTTTGATGAGGTTTCCCTCGGGGGTGTGGAATTCATAGGTGAACCAGATTTTGCGGTGCACCCCTTTTCCGGAGAATGACCTGTGCATTGTTACATCCGAGATATTGCCCTGAGCCCGGGTTCCGTGGTTGACCAGAGCGCTGCTGGTGCTGTATTCGTAATGGGCGGCATAGCCTGTCAGAGCCGAGACTTCCAGCAGCACTCCGCAGAGCAGCCAGCCCAGGAGAATCTGGATATCCCTATCTCTGTGCTGCCCCCAGGCGCCCATGGCAAAGATGCCGAAGAAAACAGCCCCCAGCTGCCCCAGAAGCATGGGAAACCAGGCGGTGTCCCACGTGGCGGCGCCTGTGATGAACAACACGGCCTGATACGCCACCACCCCCACGCAGGCGAGTGCCAGCATGAGCATGAACAGGCAGAGGATGAGGGGCGGAAGCATGGATGTGTTGCGGGAATTGTATCAGCCGGGGCTTGAATTTACAAGTCAGCTGTTGTTTGAATTGCATTTCGCTGGCAGATATAATATAGTTACGGGTGTTATGAAGTCCAGAGATAAGATACTCATCTGTTCCCTCTGCAATGCTCTTGGGCCGTTCCTGTTGTCTTCAGTCATCGCGATTCCTTGCCTGCCTGCATTCATCTGCTGGCTGTTCATGCGGGGCGATGCGGATGCCGAGGTGGCAGATTATGCACGCCGCCGTCTGAACGTGGCGATTTCGTGGACAATATGGTTCTATGCCTCTCTGTATCTGTGCCTGGTAATCATTGGATTTATACCTCTGTTCATTCTTGGCATCTGGTGGATTATTGCCTGTGTGAAGGATCTCCTCCGTGCCAGTTCCGAGGACACGAGCTACCGTTTCGGTCTGACCATTCCGTTTATTCGCCCCCGCAAGTCCGGGGATGGTGAACCTTGAATAATCCATTAAAGATGAAAACTTTTTTAGCCAGGATACGGTGGATGCTGGGGCGCAGCTGGGGGGGGGCCGGTGCTGGCCGCGCTGGGCTCCTGGCTGTGCATGTTTGCCATCCATGGAGTTTGTAGCCTGATCAGCGGGGTAGGGGTGAGAAGCTGATGCAGGATATCCTGGCGGCTGATTCGACTGACGCAACCGGAATCCGCGCGATTGTGGCGGCAAAGGAACAGGCTTCTCTTTTCCTCTCGCAGCGCGAGACCGTGCCGCACGCCAGCCCGGAGCTGGGGCGTATGCTGGAACAGCAGCTGGCTGATGCCTTGCCGGAGAATCGCACGGAGGTGATGATGGCCCGCTGCCAGCATGCCGTGGCCTCGGCTGAGTCCGTGGAGGAGCTGGAGTCTACCCGCTGCATGTTTGAGGAGCTGCTGCCGCTGCTTCCGAAACGCGAGGCCGCGGAGCTGCAGCATTTCCTGGATACCTATTTCCGCGACTCTGCCGCGCTTCTTCAGATGCTTCGCACCAGCCGTCCGCGATGATGGTGCGCCTCGTTACTCGTCTTCCTTCATCATTCCTGTTTCCAGGTAGAAGGGCAGCCATTCATCGAAGACTGCGGCAGGGGCAAAGAGGTTGCCTGCGTAGAACTGGGTGAAATCCTCGGTGCTGGTATAGGGGTAGACCTGTGCCTTGTCGCTGGTGCACCAGGCGATGCCGCTGAGCGGCATGTCGAGGTACTTCTGGCACAATTCCTGCGCCACGGGGTGCTCTGCAAAAGGTGAATCTGCCACGGCGCGCTGCACCAGCGCTGGCTCCATATTGTACTCCCCATCGGTCAGCTGGAAGAAGGCCATCCAGCCCTGAGGGGTGAGCACCAGCTCGATGGACTGGTCATCGTTATACCAGAAAGCGTAGTCCTCCTCCAGTGTCATTTCCGGGCTGTTATCGCCCAGCGCCTGGTGCAGTGCCTCCAGATTACGCCGGAAATCAGGCGCAAAGCTTCCCTTGTATTCGCTTGGGGCCGCGGGCAGGGCGGGTTTCTGGTTCTGGCGCGCATGGCGATAGCCGCGTATGGCAATGTATAATCCACCCAGAGCAAACAGGACACCAAGCTGAAAGATTAGCGAATCCCCCAGTGCCTCCCCGGCCTTCCAGGATTGGTAGGCGACGATGATGCCCAGCAGGGCGATGATGAGGTAGGGCTTCAGATTGGGCTGTTCCGGTGTGTTAGCAGACATGTGCCCGGAATCATAATGGATTAATCTCCGCATGACAAGTGTATTTGCAGCCAGTAATGTGACTAAAATAGCAAATAATTAAGGAAAAGTTAAATAGCGCTTGACTAAACACCAAATTTCTGGTATTTAGGCGGCATGCGAATCGTGATGATGGCAACGGGGGATATCGCAATCCCCTCATTTCAGAAACTGGCCGAGACCGGAAATGTGGTGGCGCTGATTACCCAGCCTGACCGTCCGGTGGGTCGACACATGGAGCTGACGCCGCCGCGCGTGAAGGTGGTGGCTGAGCAGCTGGGGATTCCCGTGTTCCAGCCGGAGCGCATGCGGGATGCTGCTGCTGTGGAGCAGCTGCGGGCCTATGAGCCGGATATTGTGGTGGTGATGGCCTACGGGCAGATTCTGTCGCAGGAGGTTATCGACGTAGCGAAGATTGCCTGCATCAATGCCCACGCCTCCCTGCTGCCTCGTCATCGTGGTGCAGCGTGCATTCAGGCCGCTATTGAAGCCGGTGATGATGAAACCGGTATCACCATCATGTACGTGGTGAAGAAGCTGGATGCCGGCGATATCATCTGCAAGGCGGTCATTCCGCTGCGCGGCACGGAGACAGCCGAAAGCTTGCATGATGACCTGGCGCTGATGGCGCCGGATGCGCTGATGCAGGCCATCACTCAGCTGGCCGATGGCACCGCCGAGCGTGTAGAGCAGGACGAGAATCTGATGACTTACGCCCCCAAGCTGCTGCGTGCCCATGGGCAGATTGATTGGGAGCAGCCGGCTTTGCAGGTGGCCCGTAAAATACGCGCCTATCATTCCTGGCCGGGTACCTTCACGGTGTATCCTTCCGTACACAGCGGGCAGGACAAAACGCTCAAGATTTTCCCGCCGGTGGATGTGTTCTCCCATGTCCGCAAGCCTTCTGATGCCGTGCCCGGCATGGTGCTGGAATCCGGCCCGGAGGGCATGCTGGTTTCCTGCGGTGGGCGCCGTGGCGGCGCTATCCGCATTACCACGATGCAACCCAGCGGCGCACGTAAGATGAACGCAGAAAGTTTCTTCGCCGGCCACAAGATTATGCCCGGCACTATCCTTGGTATCCCTACAACCCCCACCGTATAAGATTATGGCACCCCGACAGAGAGCAGAGAATAAGAAAATGCTTGGCCTGTATGTAGATAGCGAGCTGGTGGCCAAATTCCAGCAGGCTTGCGCCTACTATGGCCAGACCATGACATCCGCCGTCACGCTCTTCATTGAAGAGACGGTTCAGGAGTATGAGGAACTCCTGAAAGAAGAGGCGGAAAATGATAATTAAAT
>JAGBZE010000137.1 GCA_017628435.1 Akkermansia sp. | reverse complement strand
GTGGTGGAGGATGCCTCCCACGTGCGCGGTGCTTCCCTGCGCCGCAGCAACAGCGCCATCTTCATGGTGGGCAACACTGAGGACGAAATGGGTGCCTCTGTCTATGCCCGCGTGAAGGGTATCTCCGGCGCCAAGGTGCCGCAGACCGACTGCACAAAGAACTACGCGCTCTACAAGGCCTACTACGACAAGGCCCTCACCCAGGGTCTGGTGCTTTCCGCACACGACCTCTCCGAGGGTGGTCTCGCCGTGGCCGCTGCTGAGATGGCCTTCTCCGGCATCGGCGGCATGCAGATTGACCTGGACGCCCTTCCCACCGTGAACGGCTGGCAGAACAACGCCGTGCCCTGCTTCTCCGAAAGCACCGGCCGCTTCCTCGTGGAAGTGGACGAGGACATGGCCGCTGAGTTCGAGGCCGCCATGGCCGGCTTCCCCTGCGCCCGCATCGGCTCCGCCACCACCGACGGTCAGCTCACCATCACCGCCAAGGGCAGCACCGTGCTGCAGGCTGAGATTGCCGAGCTGAAGAGCATCTGGAAGAATGGTCTTACCCCCTTCTATTGATAGAACCGCGAATCGAATCCTCAATTCGTCAATCGTAAATTGTAAATCGTCAATCCATTTATGCCTCACGCATTACTTCTCAAATACCCCGGCACCAACTGCGACGTGGAAACCGCACGCGCTCTGAATGCAGCCGGTTTCTCCACCCAGGTGCAGCCCATTGCCACCGCCACCCCGGCCCATGTGGCCAAGGCCCAGCTCGTCGTGTTCTCCGGCGGCTTCTCCTACGGTGACTATGTGATGAGCGGCCGCCTGGCCCAGCTGGAAACCGAGCGTTTCCTGGGCGATGCCCTGCAGAAGCACTATGACAACGGTGGCTTCCTGTTCGGTATCTGCAACGGCTTCCAGATTCTCACCAAGCTGGGCATCCTGCCCAAGGCCTCCCTCATCTGGAACAAGAGCGAGCGCTTCGAGTGCATGTGGGACAAGCTGGTAAAGGTGGCCCCGAACTGCCCCTACACCACCTACCTGCCCGAAAACTTCGAGCTCCCCTCTGCCCACGCTGAAGGCCGCCTCGTGTGCGACCCCGGCGATGCCCAGAAGTACCTCGATTCCGGTTGCGTTGCCCTGCAGTATGCCGATAACCACAACGGCTCCGAGCTCCGCATCGCAGGCCTCATGGACCCCACCGGCCGCGCCATGGGTCTCATGCCCCACCCGGAACGCTTCCTGAAGCCCCGCCACCACTACGACCCGGATTGGTCCGGCGACCCCGATTGGGGCTGGGGCTACTACTTCTTCAAGGGCGCCTATGATGCCATTAAGTAATTACTGATTAGCAATTAATCCATTTTCTCCGCCGCAGTTCATCCCCGGGCTGCGGCGGATTTTTTTGATGTGGGATGTAGAATTTTGGATATTCCCGCCTGCGCGTCAACCCTATCGCACCGCCTGCTGCGCCGCAGCCTGCGGGAATGTGTATTATTTTGGAATCGTTGGCCATAATCCCCTTGTATTCTCATAAAAACATGTTATTGTAGGCACCAGAGAATGGCCAACGATATACAACCAACACCCACCAGCGAAATACTTCTCTACACCTCCCCTGATGGCGAGGTGCAGCTGGATGTTCAACTGCAGGATGAGACGCTCTGGATGACTCAGCAGATGATGGCAGAGCTGTTCCAGACCACGGTTCCAAATATTAACACCCACATAAAGAATATTCTACAAGAAGCTGAGCTTCGAGAAAAAGGAACTATTAAGGAATTTTTAATAGTTCGCACAGAAGGCCGCCGACAGGTGCGGCGATCGGTCAATTTCTATAATCTGGACATGATTCTTTCCGTGGGCTACCGCGTCAACACGCGGCGCGGCACCCAGTTCAGAATCTGGGCTACCCAGCGCCTGCGAGAGTACCTGCTGCGCGGCTATGTAGCCCACGAGAAGCGCCTGCAGCAGCTGGGCATGGTCGTACAGCTGATGAGACGCGTAGAAACCCGGCTGGATGCGCGGCAGGTGCTGGATGTCATCGAACACTACAGCCATGGCCTGAACCTGCTGGATGCCTACGACCACCAGGCCCTCACCCGCCCCGCTGGCTCGAAACAATGCTACCTGTTGCAGTATGATGAATGCCGGAAGCTTATTGAAAGCATGCGTTTCGGGGCCGAATCCGAACTCTTTGGCCGGGAAAAAGACGATTCCTTCAGAGGAGCCCTCGGCAACATCTACCAGAGTTTCGGCGGCCAGGATATTTACCCGACCATGGAGGAAAAAGCCGCGCACCTGCTCTATTTCACCGTCAAGAACCATGGATTCATCGATGGCAACAAGCGCATTGCTGCTGCCGTGTTCCTTTATTTCCTGGACCGTAACCAGGCACTCTTCGTCGGCAATGTCAAGCGCATGAGCGATGCCACGCTTGTTGCGCTCGTCATCCTTATTGCTGAATCCCACCCGGACGAAATGGACACCATCATTTCCGTCATTCTCAACTGCATGCACCCCGCATGCGAGTAATGCCAGCTACGCCGCAGCTCCCCCTCCCGGGCTGCGGCCCGCCGGGCTTAATCAATCTCAATCGTCAATCCCCTTGGCCTTGACAAAGGCGGGTGGCTGGGCTAGACTGGCAACATCGCAGAGCAAAGCCCTACATTTTCGTTGAGCCTGGCCGGTGGGCGGCTGGGTGTGGTGCCGGCGGGGGCATTTCCCCGGCTGGAGCGGGCGTTTGCGCGCAGTGCCGGGGCGGGTATGCTGGATTTGCTGCGGCATGGGCTGCCGCTGGGGGCGGGTGTGCTCCCGGCCTGGCTGAAGGAGCGTGCGCAGGAGCTCTGCATGCAGCACTTGAGGCAATTGAGGCGCGGGGAGAATGTCTTTCCGCAGCTTCCCCTGCAACAGGCGGCAGCCTGGCTGGAGAGCATGCCCCCGGTCTATGGCGGAACGGTGACAGCCGGCATGCTGGCAGAGTGGTTCGGCACGCTGGGCGCTGCGCTGGCCTGGCAGGCAGAGCGCGAGTTGACTACACCTGAAAAGTGGCTCGAATCGCTGGGCGAGGGCTGGCAGCAGCTGGGCACCCTGTGTTTCCACCTGGCCGAAAACGGCGGCGAAGGGGCCGAATCGCATCCCTTTGCCTTCCTGGCCACCTTCATTCACCGCGCCGGGCAGGATGGCAAGCCCCGCCATGCGCCGCTGGCACTGGCCCGCCAGCTGTACGCGAATGATGTGGATTCCCTCACGGCCCTGCTGAGGCCGCTGCAGCAGGCGGCAGCGGGCAATTCCTTCCTGAATGAGCTCATCAACAGCGGCGCGGTCTACAAGCCCTGCGCCTGGGGGCCCCGGCAGGCCTATGATTTTCTGGAAAGCCTGCCCCTGCTGGAGCAGGCCGGCATCGAAACCCGCATGGTGAACCTGTGGCAGAGCCGCCCGCCCCGCGTGGAGCTGGAGGTGCAGCTGCAGCCCGCCGGCAGCGGCGAGGGACAGAAACCCGACCGCGCCCCGGCGCTGAATATCTCCACCCTGCTGCGTTTCAGCCCCCGCGTGGTGCTCGGCAACTACGAGCTCACCGAGGCCGAGCTGGAGGAACTGCTGGCCGGGGAAGACGGGCTCATCCGCTTCCGCGGCGAATGGGTGCGGCTGGATAAGGAGAAGCTTGAAAAGCTGCTCAACAGCTGGCGGCAGGCCACGCGCATGGCCGCGGGCGGCATTCCCCTGCTGGCGGGGCTTCGCTGGCTGCTCGGCAAGCACAGCACCGCCCTGCCCAACATTCCACCGCCGGAGGAAGACGGCATGCGCGCCATGGCAGTCCCCGCCCTGCAGGAAGCCCTGAAGCAGCTCTGCATCAGCCACCAGGAACCACAGCTCCCCGAAAAACTGGCCGGCACCCTGCGCCCCTACCAGAAAGATGGCGTGCGTTTCCTGCTGGGAGTGACTGAGGCCGGCTTCGGCGCATGC
>JAGBZE010000136.1 GCA_017628435.1 Akkermansia sp. | reverse complement strand
ATTTAAGGAGGAAAAAAATGAACAACAAATTTAGCCGTTTGTGTTGAGTTTTGAAAATCAAGGCTCGGGGTTCCATCCCTCAGTCATCAGCTTGTCGTACAATGTTTTGGCTTCATCCTTCATGTCGAGCGATGCCATGCGTACATAGCGCTCTGCGGTTCGGGGGTCAGCTGCCTGGTTGTTGCCACCCTTGGCGGTGAGATAGGCCAGGTAGACATAGGCCCGCTTCTGCCCCAGTGCAGCAGCTTCCTGCAGCAGTTTGCATGCGGCCTTGGTGTCAGCCGGCAGCCCAAGGCCCTCGTGCTGGGCGTATGCCAGCATGATAACGGCATGCGGCACGCCGGCGTTAGCCGCAACATTCAGATAGTAGAGCCCCTTACGAGTGTCCTGCGGAACGCCGAGACCACGCAGCAGCATGATGCCAGCTGCTGTGCCGCAGGTGGGGTTGCCAGCCAGCGCGCCGTTGTCAAAATGCTTGAATGCGCGCTCCTTGTCCACCGGCATGCCACAGTGACCATGATAATTGACGCTGCCAAGCCAGAAGCTGGCAGACACATTGCCCATCATGGATGCAAGCTTGATGAAGGCGCGGCCGGCGGCATCGTTGTGCTCTACGCCTGCTTCCTTGAGGGTGGGGTTATCGGGATCGCCATCAGTCATGGCGGAACCGAGGGCAAACAGAGCATCGGCGCTGTGCAAACGCACTGCCTCCTTCAGCAGAGTGTAGCTCTCCTTGGGCGCTTTCTTGGAGCAAAGTGCGGAGAGGGCATAGAGGGCTTCCGGATTGCCCTTTTCGGCGGCCTGGCGCAGCATGCCGACTTGTTCCACTGCCGTGGGGGCCACGCTGGACAAGTAATAGACGACATGGTGGTTACCGCGGTTGATTTCAGCTGCCACCTCGGGGCGCTCGCGGTCTTCCCAGCTGCGGAGTCTGCCATTCATCTGCAGCCACTTGTAGCGGGGAATCATGTTGCCGCTGCGGCAGGCTTCGAACATGTATTTATCGGCTGCCTCCTCATCCTGAGCGGTGCCGATGCCCATCTTCATGCACATGCATACGTTGATTTTGGCTGCATCGTATCCGGCATCTGCCGCCTTGCGTACCAGAGCGTAGGCCTCCTTGATTTCCGGAGCCTGCATCTTGTCGCGTGCCACGCGGGTAAGGCGGCGGTCGCCCACAAACTGGCAGGCTACCGGATTGCCCTCCGCTGCGGCCTTTTCCATCCAGCTCATCACGGCGAATTCATCGTTGGTGGCCTCCAGAATTTCGCGCATGGCCTGGCAGAAGTCGTAGGTGTTATCCTTGAGCTGCTGGTCCAGGTGGCCGATGAATCGGGCGTAGGCCTCCGGGTGGGCTGCGGGGGAAGTATCGGCAGCGCGTGCCGCATCCGGGGTAAAGGTGAGCTCGGTTTTCTTCGGAGCCGGCATGGCTGTGGCCGGTCCTGGCAGAAACTGCTTCACGGCATCGGCAAAGGCCTGGTCATCGGCAATCGACTGCGCCGCGACCGGCAATACGGAAAGAGCAAGAAAAGAAAGTACGCGCTGCATGGTATGCTCTGCATTCTACCTGAGCCCGCGCCCGAGTGCAAGCGCGTTTTGCGTTCTCGCCCCGGTTCGAGGCGGGGCGGGGGGGCGCATTGCCTCCACAAGCGCCCAGTAACGTTATCCTTGCCGTTGGCGCGGACGAATGATGAACTTTAACCTTGGTTTTTTGTGACACCAGTGCTGAATTTAACCTTGGTTTTTTGCAACGCCAGTGCTGAATTTAACCTTGGGTTTTTGCAAATTGGTATTGACAGTGAATCAAAAAGAGAATATAACTATGAACACACAATAGAGGCCATGAAAAGATACGCGATAGAGAAGCTGAAAAAATGGAAGGATCACCCCTTTCGTAAGCCGCTTCTGCTGATGGGGGCTCGCCAGGTGGGGAAAACCTGGCTCATGCAGGAATTCGGTCGTCTGCACTTCAAAAACGTGGCCTACATCCGCTTTGATAACAGCGAACGAGCGCGTCGCGCATTCAGCATAGACTTTGATATCCCTCGTCTGCTGGAGGCCATTTCCATCGAAGGCAAATGTGTTGTCGAACCGCAGAATACGCTCATCATTCTGGACGAAATTCAGGAATGCCCCGCCGCACTCACCTCATTGAAGTATTTCTGCGAGGAGGCCAGGGAATACGCTGTCGTAGCCGCAGGCTCACTGCTGGGTGTAGCTGACCATGTTGGCACGGGGTTCCCCGTCGGAAAGGTTGACCGGTTGAATTTGTATCCCATGAGCTTTTGCGAGTTTCTGGAGGCCATCGGGCAAGCCCAGCTAGCGACTTTGCTGCAGAAAAGGGATTGGAAACTCATCAACCACTTTGAAGACCTCTATATCCGCTATCTGCGCACCTATCTGTACGTGGGTGGAATGCCCGGCGTGGTGCAGGTATACGATAAACTGCGGAATTTTGAAGAAGTACGGCAGGCTCAGCTCAATTTGCTGCGAGACTACCGCGAGGATTTCAGCAAACACGCGCCAACCGAATCCCAACCCAGGCTGAATATGGTGTGGGACTCTGTGCCCCAGCAGCTGGCCCGGGAAAACAAACGCTTTGTTTATAGCGTTGTTTACGATGGTGCCCGCCGCAAAGCCCTGGAAATTCCCCTGCGCTGGTTGCAGGATGCCGGATTGATTCATCCCGTGCCCCGTATTAAAAAGCCGGCTCTGCCCATGTCGTCCTACTGGGAAAGCGGCATCAGCAAGGTGTATTTCCTGGATGTCGGCCTGCTATCCGCCGTCAGCGGGCTGGATGCCGGTACCCTGCTGGACGGTGACGATATCTTCAGCGAATTCAAAGGAGCTCTGGCAGAACAATTTGTGCAGCAGGAACTTCGCGCCACGTGCGACCTGGCACCCTGCTACTGGGCCAGCGAAGAAAAGAATGCCAAGGCCGAGGTGGATTTTCTCTGTACCCTGCGTGGCAATATCATTCCCATCGAAGTCAAGAGCGGTGGCAATCTGCGGGCCCGCAGTCTGCTGGTCTATTGCCAGCGATTCCAGCCGCGCCATGCCGTCCGCTCCTCCCTGCGCCCCTATTCCACCAGTGAATACGCGTTCAAGACGCCGCAGTACTCCCATACCGCCACTGTACTCACCGATCTGCCGCTCTACGCTATTTCCCAGCTACCGGCAGTCATCGAGTAGCAGGAGCTCACGGCACAGTACCAAGTGTTTCACCAACACAGATGATCTGCTTTGCGACATCCCCTGATTCCTTTCCGGAATCAGGGGATGAAGTCTTAGCTACTGCCGTAATTGCAGGCTTATTTTCTCCTTGCGGCGTTCCTAGTGCTCGCCGTCATTGCCTGTCAGGTAATCAACAGGCGCATTCTAACAACAATTTGTCCGTCATTATATTTGCACCACGGAGACAATTAGCTTATGTATGAGAGTGCCGTTTCTCCAGCATTGAAAGCAAAATTAATCCTCCGCCCACGCAGCATAACGTTGATCGGATAATATAAAAACGAAATTCGGTGGCGGACAAAACCAACAGTAGAAATGATGAAGTGTATACTAATGCTACAGCCATGAAAACGGCGGCGTCTAGCCGGGCTTCGCTCTGCAGAAGCCAAAGTCTTGCTTTTATACACGCAACAAACAATAAAACATAGCAAGACAAAGGAATGATGCTCATTACTAAAAAACCTCGATTTACCCATGCTCTCCAATCTCGTGATTGTTTTTCCATGAATATCTGAACATGCGGATACTTACCCCGGATAGCCTCACAAAGCCATGGAACGCAGCGCCCTTGCAATAAGAACTGATGAAAGAAAAACAATTTAATACAACAATACCTTTCAGGATGTGATAAAACAGCATTTATCCAGGCTTCTTTCAAAAGAGTATAGTCTCGAACCCGTTTATTTTCATCTTCATACATAATATACGGGTCAATCGGACTGTAACGGTTGACACAATCGGCGGCCAGCATTACACATTCGTGAGGTGCTTTTTGCATCTTGCTTTTATCATGTGCTGCAAGAGGGAGCCATTTCCCTTCCATGATTGACAGATTTACATAATCTGCTGCTAACGGGAAACGGAGAGGATAAGATGCTTCTGCTTTCAATACTACATAGGTCAGGAAACAATTTGCCAGTAAGGCAACAATCACATAAAGAGAACTAAACGCTCCGATGCGCACGCATCCTCGGATTCCGCATTTCCATACCCCCCACGCTGCTAGCAATGCCACACAAGGAATTGCGTTGTGACGGAGTACCATTCCGAACCCTAAAATTCCCCAAACCAAGCATAATAGCACATATCGTTGCGCCTTATTTTCATGCTTTGTAGCCCAGAGAACACCCGCGATGTACAACAAATAACAGGAAGCTGCTAACTCATCGTTGCCAACCGTTGTCACCAACATGCACGTTTCTGTAAAGAAGAGAGGTAAAATCAGAACGAGCAAAGCATAATATTTGCACCTCTGCATATAATATTGAGCTATTGCCATTACCGATACAGCAAAAGCAATGATTTGAATGACAAACGATATTCCAATCCCGTGTCCTGTAATGCTCCGTTCCAATACACCCAGCAGCCATGTGTGAAGTGTTGGTTTCCAATTATTATAGCTCCCAGATAAGGCTTCTGATGTCTGTCTCAGTGTGTCGTTTGTCCAGACACCGGGATAATATAAAGATACCGTTACTACGGCCCATGCAATCGGAATAAGAATTGCCAGACTTTTAAACCAGTCTATCTTTCCATTCCTTTTCAAAGCAAAAGTACTGCAATCACTTCGATTCATGGTATTCCTTTTCGGTGTTGACTTCCCAGATATTGTGCTTTGAAACTGCTCCGGTAGTAATATTTTTCACGGCTTCCATGGCTGAAAGCATCGAGTGGTCCATATTGTTATACCGATGCATTCCATTGCGTCCCACCAGATACAGGTTCGTGATACCATCGCTCCATTCCCGAATCCTTTCGAACTCACGGTAGCTTCCCAGATAGGCGGGATATGCCTTTTGAATGCGGAACACCACTGAATCCACCACATCTGAACTGTCGATAACCCCTAACTTCTCCATTTCTCCGGCAGCAAAACGGCAGAATGCAGCATCGTCCATGTTCCAAAGCTCATCCCCTTCGTTCACAAAATACTCCATGCCAATCCAGACCTTGCTGCGATCTGCCACGAGGTAGGGGCTCCAGTTGTTGAATATCTGCAGACGGCCAACCTTGACATCGTTTTCCTGCACATATATCCAGTTGTCTGGCACAACACCATCGGTGCCAACACTGGTGTTCATGTTCCGGCTCTTCAATATAAGCTTGTTAAGCAGAAGTCCAACGGTCATGAAATCGCGATACACCAAACGTTCTGCAACATGGCGCACTTCCACAGGAGCATCCGCTATTTTACTCACCAGCTCCTGAACGGATGTTGTGGATATCACGAAATCAGCAGATTCTCTATACTCTTCTCCATTTGCCAGGTCCCTGATTCTGAGGGCAGAAACCACGCCATTTTCCATTTCCACCGCCGTCACATCCTGCTTCCGCAGAATGCGAACTCCCAGTTTTTCAGCTTCCGCCCCCACGGCCTCCCAAAGCTGTCCGGGACCATATTTGGGATACCAGAATTCCTCGATGAGCGAGGTTTCGCCGCTTTGCTTGTTTCTTTTCTTCCAGAAAACAAGTTTTCCAAGTGCGTGGGCTATAACTTTGGTCACAGAAAGTCCTTTGACTCGCTGAGCTCCCCAATCTGCGCCAATCTGGTTGCAGGGGACTCCCCATACCTTGGCCGTGTAGTCGCGAAAGAAAGTTTTATACAACTCGCTGCCAAAACGATTGATGAAGAAATCTTCAAGATTGTTCTCCCTGCGCTTGTGAATGAGGCTCCACAGATAGCTGATGCCCATTTTCAAAACACGAACAGGCCCCAGATTCATAAGAGTATCAGCGCTGAGACTTACCGGATAATTGAAAAAACGGCGAAGGAAAAGAATGCGGCTGAGGCGGGAACGTACCAGCATTGTGCGATCTTCTGTTTCTGGATCAGGCCCATTTGGAGTCAATGGAACTGCGCGATTCAGCAACAGATCATCACAAGATGGAGCACCTTGTAACGGAATGATGTCTTTCCACCACTGCATCACCTTGTCTGATTTGGAAAAGAAGCGATGCCCACCTATGTCGATGTGATTTCCCCTATAATCAAGCGTCCGGGAAATACCGCCTAATTGCTTTTCTCTCTCGACAACTGTCACATTGCTCCATCCTGCACGAGCCAGTTCCAACGCTGCTGTCAACCCGGCGGGGCCACCGCCTATGATAAGGATTTTCTTTTTCATGAATACAAAACTATTTTTCGGGCTCCAAAGTTCCACAAAAGCACCAAAGCTGTCGTCATTAACTTAGCGATTAAGGGATACCAGTTCAACAAATCTACCAATATCCACATAGACAGCACCGTAAGGGCCAGTCCTGCCAATCCGATAAGAGCAAAGACCAGGAACTCCACCACCACGTTTTCCTTCAAACGCCGTTGATTAAAAACCCATTTGTTGCTGGATATGTATACAAACACAAGGCCCGCAATAAAACCGAGCGCTGAAGATATCAAGTAATGCCAGGCAAACAACAAGTAGCAAACAGTCAGAACAGAATAATCGATGATGAAGCCTAACCCACCGGCTACGACATATTTAAAAAATGCGGTTAAAGTGGGCCTTCTATCCGTTTGTAACGACATGACTGAGGTTAGTCTACGCCTTTGAAATCCGTAAAGAGTAAATTATGTGACATTATACTTCTAATGTGTTACCTATGAAAGAACGCATCTCCATCTTAAATGGAAAGCGGTAACCACTCCATGATGATTCTTTTATTATAACAGTTTATATGCTTGACTTACGGATTTCAAAAGCGAGCAATCATGAACATAGAACTATCCGAAGAAGAAATGGCGGCACTTGTATTGTTGAAGCGATCTGGAGTTCCGGCGTTGGAAGCCGCCCTGGTGGCGTGTGCTGCTATACAATCGGGGAAAGGAAGAACAAAACGTGCCATGCGTTGCATAGCAGCGGGTGCGGAGGAGCTGAAGAAGCAGGAGCGTACGGTGTCATTTGAAAAAGCGGTCGCCTTCGCGCTGGAGTCGCGGCGGGAGAGGAGGGTACGGACGGTTTACGATTTCCGGTATTTCACGCGGCGGTTCATGAAGCGGTGCCCGGGGCTGGCGCGGCGGAAGGTGCGGACGATTTCGGCGCAGGAGTGTGCGCAGTATATTGAGATGGCGTTTGATACACCACGGCAGCGGCAGAAGGCACGGTTGATTCTCAGCGGCGTGTTCGGCTCGGCGGTGAAGCGGGGTTGGTGCAGCGAGAATCCGGTTTCAAAGGTGGAAGCACCGCGGGTGGTGGAGAAGCAGGTGCCGATTCTGACGCCGCAGGAGATTAAGGATTTACGGCAGGCGGCGGAGCGTTATCAGGGCGGCAGTTGCGCGGCAGCGATGGGGATGATGCTGTATGCGGGCATCCGTCCTCATGAGGTGGCACGGCTGAGCTGGGCGCAGGTGGATTTGCGGGAGCAGACGATTTATATTCTGCCGCAGCATAGCAAGACGGGCGGGGCGCGGCGGGTGACGATTCACAAGCCTCTGCTGCGAATTCTGCGGGCGCACCGTCGGGCGGATGGGGAGAGGATATGCCCGGCGAACTGGTTGCGGCACTGGCGGGAACTGCGCCGCGCGGCTGGGTGGGGTGGTGATAAGCCCTGGCCGCAGGATGCGCTGCGGCATACTTTTGCGAGTTATCATCTGAGCTATTTCCGCAGCTATGCGGAGCTGCAGGTGGAGATAGGACACAGGGATGCTACGCTGCTGCGAACACGGTACCTGTGCATGAACGGAGTTCATGCATCGGCCCAGTTCTGGGCAGTGTGAAAAGAATTGATAATTGACTATTGACGATTGACAAATAGGCAGTAAGCGCCCGGAGGGTGCGGAAAATTTGGGTTCACAGGCGCGGAGCGGCTGTTTTCACCTTTCACTTTTCACACGAGCGCGCAGTGTGAGTTTTCACGATAGAGGCGGTTGGTTTTCCCAATGGTTGAGGGATTATGGAGGGTTGCTCTATTGGAAACGATATCCGCGCCGTTGGCGCGGACGTTGTCAGATGAGGCCGACGGCAATTTCATCGGCCACGAGGCGGCCGGAGCGGGTGAGGAGGAGCCGGCCATCTGCGGCGAGTGTGGCGAGCTGCTCGCTCTGAAGCATGGCGACAAATGCTGTATCCTGCGGGCGGAGCATGTGGGCAGGCAGTCCCTCATCTGTGCGGAGCAGGAGCCCCAGCAGCTCCGTGCGGCGGGTGGCGGGGTCGAGCTGCTCTGCAGTGCCGGGCGGCAGGTTGCCTCCCAGCAGGGCTGCGGTGTAGGCATTGGTGTTGCCATCGTTGCAATAGCGGATGCCGTTCATGGTGCCGACGGCCCCCGGCCCCAGCCCGCAGTAATCCTCCCCATGCCAGCATGCCAGATTGTGTAGCGATTCGCAGCCGGGGCGGGCGTAGTTGGAGATTTCGTAGTGCCGGAAGCCGGCGCCGGTGAGCAGGTCATCTGCCAGGTTGAACATGGCTACATCGGTTTCTTCATTGCCTGCGCCGGCACCGTAGCGCTGGAAGAAATCGGTATCTTCCTCGTAGGAGAGGTTGTAGGTGGAGATGTGGTCGGGCTGCAGGTCAAGTGCGCATTGCAGCGTGCGCTCCCACTGCTGGAGCGTCTGCCCGGGCAGGGAGAACATGAGGTCAATATTCACCTGGGGAATGCCCGCCTCGCGCAGCAGCCGGATGCTTTCTGCCACATCCTCCGGGCTGTGCTCGCGCCCCAGCAGTTTGAGCAGGCCGGGGTCAAAACTCTGCACGCCGAGTGATACGCGGTTGATTCCCAACCTCCGCCAGTGTTGTACCTTGGCTGCGGTAAAGGTGGCGGGGTTGCTCTCGAAGCTCCATTCCTGCACCTGGCTCAGGTCAAGCCAGTCGCGGAGCCCGCTTGCCAGAATATCCAGGTGTGTGGGGGAGAGCATGCTGGGCGTGCCGCCGCCAAAATAAATGGTGCGCGGCGCGGTGCCCTGCGGGAGCCGCATGCGGGCCTCCAGCCCCACGGACTGAGCGTAGCCGCGGATATCGCTGCGCCCGGGGGTGTGCTTGAAGAATGCACAATAGGGGCAGATGCGGTGGCAGAAGGGAACGTGGATGTAGAGATGCATGCGCTCGGGGAAAACGGAGGGCCGGGTGATTCCCGGCCCTCGCTTAAATGCTTTGTTCAGCTACTTGCTTTACAGTTCGGCAGCGGCCGGGGTGTCAAGGAAGTACTTGGCATCGGCATGGTTCTGCAGGTAGGAAGCAGCCACATCGATGGTTACGGGGCCGTTGATGGCCTTGTTCACGATGGAAGCCTTCTTCTCACCCCAGGCCATGAGGCGGACCTTCTTGGCGCCCATGATGGTGGCCACACCCATGGTGATGGCGGTGCAGGGCACGTTCTCGAAGCCACCGAAAGCGGGAGCTGCGTCGGTCTTGGTCAGGTCATCGAGGTGTACCTGGCGGGTGATGGTGGTGTCATCGGAGCCGGGTTCGTTGAAACCGATGTGACCGGTGCGGCCAATGCCGAGGATCTGGAGGTCGAGGCCACCGCAGTCCTTGATCTTCTGCTCGTAGGCAGCGCAGTGGGCGGGAATTTCCTCCTGAGCCAGCGTGCCGCAGGGCAGGTTGATGTTCTCGGCGGGGATGTCGATGTGGTTGAAAAGGTTGGTGTGCATGAAGTACCAGTAGGACTCCACGTGATCGTGGGGCAGACCGGTGTATTCGTCCAGGTTGAACGTAATCACGTTCTTGAAGGAGAGACCCTCTTCCTTGTGCAGACGAATCAGCTCAGCATAGAAGGGCAGCGGAGTGGCGCCAGTGGCCAGACCCAGCACTTCACCCTTGCCCTCGGCGGCGCGGGAGCGGATGAGTTCTGCAACTTCAGCGGCAAGCT
>JAGBZE010000135.1 GCA_017628435.1 Akkermansia sp. | reverse complement strand
TTATGCCCTCCGTTCATGGGCGGCATGTCGGGGCCATTCTGAGAATCAACGCCGAAACCGGGATTAATTTCCTCCATTACACCTCGTCGCACAGATTCATAGGTCAGTCCACAGGACATGAGACTATGCCAGGCCAGGCCATCCTCATCCTTGAGCATAGCCAGCAACAGGTGCTCGGTTCCTACGTAGGTGTGGCGCAGTTTCTGGGCTTCTTCTCCCGCCTGGATCAGCATTTTGCGTACGCGTGGAGTGTACGGAAGCGAGCCTTCGCTCGCTGAGGAGCCTGGCACGATGGATTGCTCGATTTTACCTGTGAGGTCAGCAATATCGACGCCGGCGTTCTCCATGACACTAATGGCAACGCCCTGGCCGAGCTTCAGGAGGCCGAGAAGGACGTGCTCTGCGCCGATGTAATTGTGATGAAAGCGGTCAGCCTCGCGGCGGGCGATGTTCAGTACCTGCTGGGCGCGTGGTGTAAAGTTGTTGTTCATGCGTTGGATTCAGAAAAATGATGAGGGTGGTTGTTCAGGAAATCCCGGGCAGCCCGGGCACGTTGCTGGAAAAGGTTGGGTTCGCCATTCTCCTCAGCCATGGCTGTGATGCATGCCTGTTCCAGAGCGAGTGTGTTGAGTGCAATGAGGATGTCGCTTTCTCCTTCCTCCCACTGGATGATGCCGACCAGGGTTCCCAGACGCAGCAGAGAGATAGCATCGCGTAGTTCTTTGACGCTGAGTCTGCGGCAGTTGGTGAGGAGCCCATAGGCGCGACCGATGGCATCCTGGAGGTATTGGCCGGAATCTGCCAGTAGCTTGCGGCGCACCTGCTGCTCTCGGCAGACTATGTGCTGTACGACATTTTCGAAACTGTCCAGCATTTCATTCACACTGTCCTCCGGACCGGGTATGGAGAAGAGTACAAACAGATGCCCTGTATCATCCTGCGTGTCAGAGAAATAGGGAGAGATGCTCACATGCAGCTTTTCCAGTGCCTTGGTAATCTGGTTCATCATGTTCGCACAGGTGAGACCGGGGAGATGCAACAGACAATACAGCTGGAGACCATCGCCTGCTTCTGAGGGAATACTGGTCAGATACCCGTGCTGGGGAGCGTAGGCAAGCTCAAGATTCTGTTCCAGCTGCTGAGCCAGCTGCTTCATTTCCTTGATTCCTCGCTCCAGGTTCAGCCCATCCTGGAAGGAATGGGCTACGATGTGCTCCTCCTCGTTTACCATGAGAAGAGTGTGGCGTCGCGGCGGAATGATGACATGGCAGCCATCCTGACGAGCTGCCATGCACGGGGTGAGCTGCTTGCGGGTTAAAAGCGCGCGGCGTTGCCCATAGCTCAGTTGGCTGAGTTCTGCGTAGAATGCTGTCTTGAAGCCCTGTATACTCTTGATGACCGGAAGTACTCGGGCGGCAACTGCAGCGCGTTTTTCAGCAGTGCTCCAGCCCGGGAAGGGGAAGCCTGCCAGGTTACGCACCAGACGCACAATGCTGCCTACGACTATGCCTTCAGTCGTATTGCGATCCGGCGCCCAGTTGGGGGGCGTGCTCAGCAATGTGTTTATCTTCATGCGTTGGTGTCGGGCAGTGTGTTAATCATGTCGCGCAGTTTTGCAGCGCGTTCGTATTCTTCTCGTTCAATGGCCTGCTGCAGTTCTTTCTGCAGGCGGGCCCTGGTGAGAGCTGGTGCTTCAGTATCCTGCTCCGGTTCACTCTCGGCAGCTGGGTCAAGTTCACGGGCAAAGACTCTGTAGCAGTCAGGGCACCCGAGGTGTCCGGTGTTTCTGTAGTCTTCAATGCCAAAACCGCAGACTGGGCAACGATTGAACATGCTCATGGGCGGTGCTGGTTCGTCTGCTGTATCCGTTATGCCACCCGCAAGCTCGCGGACAAGTTTATCAACGCGCTGCTTGAACTCCTCCGGAAAGAACTTTTCGGCGAAGGTGAGAGACTGCGGGTCAAACAGACCCTTGGCTCGGGCACATGACTCGCACAGGGCAAGTTCGGAAACTTGTCCGTTCACAATCTGCGTCAGGAACATTGACGCCCGCTTGCCGCATATCTGGCACTTCTTCACGCGAACAGAGTACACCCGTGTACGTGTATTTTCCAGTGCGCAGCGCGTCTTTCTGTGTCAGCAGAGGCGGCCTGCGTCTGAATGTGGTGTTGACGCAATGCCTTGCGCGTGGTAGATTGTTGCTGCACCTATGTCCGCCGACGAACAGCAACGTATTCATCGCATGAGCGATATCCTGGCCAGCCAAGTGGCTGCCGGTGAGGTGGTGGAGCGCCCCGCCTCTGTTGTTAAGGAGCTGGTGGAGAATAGTATTGATGCCGGGGCTCGTTGCATTCGTGTTGAAATCCGCCGTGGTGGCGTGTCTCTGATTAAGGTGACGGATGATGGCTGCGGCATGAGTAAGGCAGATGCTGCGCTGTGTCTTCAGCGCCATGCTACCAGTAAGCTGGTGGATGTGGATGATTTGTTTGCCATCCGGCAGTTAGGTTTCCGTGGTGAGGCTTTGCCGAGTATTGCCTCTGTGTCGCATTTGACACTTACAACCCGCCGGGCTGATGAGGTGGAAGGCTGGACGGTGAGTGCTGAGGGGGGCGTGGAAGCCCCCATGATGAATGCTGGTTGTTCTCCCGGCACAGAGATTGCCGTAAGTAACTTGTTTTTCAATACCCCGGTGCGCCGCAAATTCTTGAAGAGCGATGAAACGGAATCCGGTCATGTGGAGCACCAGGTGCGTCTGCATGCATTGGCTTTCCCGGAGGTTCGTTTCATTCTTGTACGCGATGGTCAGATGCTGTTCGACGTTGTAGCCACGCATGATTTGCGTCAGCGCATTGCTGATTTTGTTGGTCGCGAGACGGCTTCCTCGTTGATGCGAGTCCGTTCTACGGAGGCCCCCGGTGTACGTGTGAGTGGTTACCTGATGCCGATATCCGCCGCCCGGCGGAACCGGCGCATGCAGTATATTTTCCTGAATGGTCGCCCCATTGAGGATCAGATTATCAACCGCGCTATTCGAGACGGTTATGGTGGCTTCCCGCCAGGATTGCATCCGGCCTTGTTCCTGTATCTGGAGGTGGAACCGGCACTGGTGGATGTGAATGTACATCCTGCCAAGCGTGAGGTGCGTTTCCGTCGTCCTGCGGAAATCACCATGGCTGTGATGGATGCGGTAGCAACCACTCTGGCTGCCCATGTTCGCGGCGAGTCCGAGGAAAAGCAGGGGGGTGAGGCAGTAGATCCGAATTCTTTCGTAAAAACGGTTGTTTCCCAGCCTGTTGTCAGGAATGAATCTGTTGCTGTGGCTCCGTCTCCTGTATCCTGCCCCGCACCCGCTGCGCCGCAGGCTCGCCCGAATCTGGTTTTGAAACCGCTTGTGGTGCCGCGCCAGCAGGAGCTGGAACTCCCGCCTGTGCCGTCGCCTGAGCCTCAGCCAGAGCAGGAACTCCAGCCTCCGGTGAATCTTCCCAATTTTCGCCATATCGGCACTCTGCATAATCAATATGCCATTTTTGAGAACAAGGAGGGCATGGTGCTAATGTCTCCCCGGGCAGCCCGGGAGCGTATCATTTACGAACGACTGCAGGAAAGTAATCGTCGTCCGCTGGTATCGCAGCAGTTGCTGGTTCCTGAGTTGCTGGAGATGGATACACGCGATATGGGAATTGCAATGGAGGTGAAACCTCAGCTGGAGCAGGCTGGTTTCCAGCTTTCTCCCTTTGGTCGCAATACATTGCGAGTAGAGGCTGTGCCGGCTATTCTTCCGCTTCGTAAGGTGGGGGATTTCGTGCAGGATTTATTGCGCGCATTCACCAGCGGTGAGGTGCGGTTGATTCGTGCTCGCAGTCCTTTTGAGCCCTTTGCTCGTCAGCTTGCCCGCCAGTACTCCCAGCAGGAAGATATTGCGCATTACCTGCAGAATCCCATGCCGCTTCTTGCTACTTTGCTGGAGTGTGAAATTCCCTACTGCAGCCCAGGTGGAAAATCCACGTTGCTGCCGTTCCCTATGGTGGAACTGAACCGCAGGTTCCAGTCTCAGTAGCGGATATGAGTTCCGTCAGGCTGGGGCGGGCGGGAATAGTCGCAGCCTCCGGCCTTGGGGAGAATGAGGCCTGGCCATACTTGCTCAGCCTCTCCTTTCTTCAGCAGAAGTCCAGGGATGAAGGAGGGACTGCAATCAGGAATTTTCTGGTAGAGAGAAGGGTGTTCATGGTTCAGGTGGCCGCTCCATACATCCTGTACGTGTGGATTTCGTGTGAATACAGGGGTGGTAATTTGTTCGTCTCGGCTGATGAGAATCACGAACGCGAGAGGGTAAAGATATTTGAGAATAGATAATTTTTACCAGTTAAAACAGAGAGCTGCAATGAGGTGTGTGTGAAAGATGATGCTTGTTTTCAACCATAATTCATTGTTGCCAAATACCCCGCTTTCAGGCGAAGAACCGTAGTAAACCCATGGTGTCAGAATAATACACGCGAGACTGATTCTGAGGGGAATATCGTGCCTGAGCACCGGGAAGAGTACAATCATGAACAGAATGGCACTCAGGAGAATGGCTGAATAGTAATTGAAAAGGAAGTGGCTCCAATTATTCATCAGTTCGCCAGCGATTCCCAGAGATGTTGCACTGTTGGTGCGTCCGTAGTACAGGGCGCACATGGCCGCTATGGCGATTGGAATAAGCAGGTTAATCAATCGGGTCTTTAGTCTGGCTTGCCTTATGTGGCACCATGCGTACAGACCTAGTGGCATACAGCCTATGGCTCCAAGTGGTGAGCTGGGGAGAATGAGTGCGATGCTGAGTGGTATGAGTTTTTCTGCCCGTTCCTGATTATTAAGTATGATGCTGGCACACAGCAGGGTGAAGGGCTGGAAATTGCATCCCTGAGCATGGGGTAGAAGCATCTTAATGGGGTGTGCTGCTCCCTGATATGTGTTCTCTCCACAGTTCCCGAATATTCGTGTGACAAACTGCCAGATTTCACCTGTACCGGCAAATGCATTGATGCAGATATAGGCCGGGTCATAGAATGCTATCATGAATATGAGAAATAGTAGCGAATAACGTTCGCGCCGGCAGAAGAACAGAAGCAATGATAGCCATATACCCAGACCATACCAGCAGGCAGCTATAAGTCGCTGAAGGGTGTAATCTTCAGTCAGACGCGCCAGGAGTGCGGGTGGTAGCATGCCGGCAAGATAATAACTCATTTCTTTACCATCTGGCAGTACAAGTGGCCATGATTCATGAACGAGGTTATTATAAAGCGCTTCTCTGAAAATGAGTATGTCCGGCGCCGGTTGAATATACCCTGCTATCCCATTGGCTAGAAACAGGAAGACGCATAGTATGGCTGCAATAATTATCATGCTCCA
>JAGBZE010000134.1 GCA_017628435.1 Akkermansia sp. | reverse complement strand
GGCGCGGGCGGCCTCGGGGTTATCCCAGAAATCCGGGGCGCTCATGCGCTCATCCAGTTCTGCTACTTTAGATTCAAGGCTTCCGAGGTCAAAGATAGCTCCCGAGCTCGGAAAGACGGGAGCGCATGGCTTCCGTGTCGAGCGCCGAGAGATCGATATTGGCGGTCTGGTTCTCCATAACGCGCGGGAGTATACAGGCTTTCGCTTAGAGTGTCAACCATAATTGACGAATGCCCATGATGGTTGGGGCAAATGGTCAATTATCAACTTTCACACTCCCGTGCGCCCGGCGAGGGCGCGCATGAGGGTGATGGCATCCGCATGGCCGAGACCGGCGCCGGCGGGCATGCCCTGGGCCAGGCGGGTGCAGCGGCAGGGGTATTTGCCCAGCAGCTCGGCCAGGTAGAGGGCCGTGGCTTCGCCTTCCACATCGCTGCCTACGGCCAGGATGACCTCGCAGCCGGGGTGGGCCTGCACACGTTCGATGAGTTTATCCACGGCCAGGTCTTCGGGCATGATGCCGTCCAGCGGTGAGATTTTGCCGCCCAGGCAGTGGTAAAGCCCGCGGAAGGTGCCGCAGCGTTCAATGGGGAGCACATCCGTGGGCTGCTCAACCACGCAGAGCAGGGAGGCATCGCGGGTGGGGTCATTGCAGGCAGTGCAGCGGCAGCCCTGCTCGGCAAAGAAGCCGCATTCGGGGCAGTTGCCCACGGTATCTGCTGCTGTGGTGAGAGCGGTAGCCAGCTGGCGGGCCTCATTGCGGCCCTGCTGCAGGAACCAGAGGGCCAGGCGCTCTGCGCCGCGCGAACCCACGCCGGGCATACGCTTGAGCGCGGCTATCATTTCCAGTACGGGGCGTGGATAATCCTGGGCCTTCATGCGCGGCGGAAGAAAAGGTGGATGAGTTCAGCTCCCAGCCAGCAGGCCAGGGCGCAGATGACGGGGGCTGCCATGTTCAGCACGCCGCCCCAGAGCACGCAGAGAATGCCGGGCAGCGCCAGTGCCGCCACGGAGAGCAGCGCAATCTGCAGGCGCCCGGAGAAATGCCGCTCCGAAAGCAGCACCAGGGACAAGTAGAAGGTGACTGCCAGGCAGAGCGCAAAGATGCCTGCCGGCCCCAGCAGGGAAACCTGTGCCTCCTCTGCGCCGATGAAGAACGGGCTGCCGCCCAGGAAGCGAATCTGCTCCCACTCCAGGTATTGCATGGCTCCGGCGGCGGTGAGCGCCACAATCAGCACCAGCACGGTAAAACTCAGCCCGGCCCAGTGGAGCAGGCGGTGGTCGGTGCGGTTCATCTGCCGGGGGCTGCGCAGGCGCTGCAGCAGGGCTGTCAGGTGCTTTTTCATGGGGAGGGAAGTTTGTCTGGCTGAGGGAGAGAACAGGCACGGCGACCGTGGGTGCCCACAGCCGCCGTGCCTGAAATTATTATGACTTAAGCATCAAGTTAATCGACATAGCGCTTCACGATGAGGGAAGCGTTGTGGCCGCCGAAGCCGAACGAGTTGCTCAGGGCTACATCCACGGTCATGCTGCGGCCCACATTCGGGCACACGTCCAGGTCGCATTCGGGGTCCTGGTTGAACACGTTGATGGTGGGCGGCACGAAGTTGTCCTGAATGGCCTTCACGCAGGCCAGCAGTTCGATGGCGCCGGCAGCACCCAGCAGGTGACCCGTCATGGACTTGGTGGAGCTCACTACCAGACCGTTCTTGGCGTAGTCGCCGAAGGAGGCCTTGATGGCCTTGGTCTCACAGATATCGCCCAGCGGGGTGGAGGTACCGTGCGTGTTGATGTACTGGATATCCGTGGGCTTCAGTCCGGCATGCTTCATGGCCATATCCATGCAGCGGGCGGCACCTTCGCCGTTTGGCATGGGGGAGGTGAGGTGGTAGGCATCAGCGCTCAGACCATAGCCCACCAGTTCGGCCAGAATCTTGGCGCCACGAGCCTGGGCGTGCTCCAGCGTTTCCAGAATAAGGATACCGGCACCTTCGGCCATTACGAAACCGTCGCGGTCCACGTCGTAGGGGCGGGAAGCGGTGGTGGGGTCGTCGTTGCGGGTGGAAAGAGCCTTCATGTTGGCGAAACCGGCGATACCCACGGGAATCACGGCTGCCTCGGCACCGCCTACAATCATCACATCGGCATCGCCGAACTTCATGATGCGCCAGGCTTCACCGATGCAGTGGTTAGCAGTGGCGCAAGCGGTGGAAATGCTCATGTTGGGGCCGCCGAAACCGTATTCAATACTCACCATGCCAGAGGCCATGTTGGTAATCATGTACGGAATGCAGAAGGGGCTTACGCGGCGGGGGCCGGAGTTGATGAGGGCGGCACAGCCTTCGCCGTGAATCCCCAGACCACCAATGCCGGAGCCAATCATCACGCCCACGCGGGTCTTGTCCACAGCTTCCACATCGAGTCCGGCGTTCTCAATGGCTTCGGCCACGGCGCCCATGGTCAGCTGCTCGAAGCGGTCGCAGCGGCGAACAGACTTCGGATCCTTCTTGAAGAAGGGGGCGGGGTCGTAGCCGCGAACCTCACCGGCAATGTGGATGCTGAGGGCACTGTCATCAATGCTCTCAATCTTGCGGATGCCGGAACGACCGTTTTTCATGCCCTCCCAGGTCTCCTCGACACTGTTGCCAAGAGGAGTAAGGGCACCCATACCTGTAATAACGATGCGACGATTTGTCATAATGCTTGGATACACGTTACCTCATAGGTGGAGTTAAGTCAAGCATAAAAGACTGGCTTCTCGGTGGAAATTTGCGGGAATTTGCGAATATAAAAGGCACCGCAGCTGTTTTTGCCGGAGCGGAGGGACTTTATCCATCTCTGGTTATGATTTCGGGACTAAGGCCCCGTGCTCCGAGGTGTCGAGGCTCCGCCAAAGGCCATTGAGCCATAAAAATGCCCATTCGTCAAGTGGGCATATGCGTGAGGGGGAACAACAGGGAGACGATAAAGATATCCGCGCTCAGGATGAGGATATCCATGGGCAGGCCCACGCGCAGGAAGTCGGCAAATCGGTAGCCGCCCGGGCCATAGATAAGCATGTGCCGAGGGGAGCCGATGGGTGTGGCAAAGCAGCAGGAAACGGCTATCATCAGTGCCACACAGAAACTCAGCGGATTGGCCCCTACTGCCTGGGCGCTGCGGAAGGCAATGGGGAAGAAGATAGCTGCTGCTGCTGCGTTGCCGATAAATTCGGTGCAGAGGAGGGCCACTGCACACACCGCTGCCATGACTACCAGCGGATTGGTGCCGCAGAAGCCCAGCAGCAGGGCGGCGGTATCTGCCGCCACGCCGGTTTTGTCCATGGCGGTGCCCAGGCAGATAGAGCCGGCAAATACCATGAGCACGTTCCAGTTGATGCTTTCGTGCGCCTGCTGTACGGTGCAGCAACGGCATATCAGGGTGATGGCCGCCGCCAGAAAGGCAGATTGCAGCAGCGTGAGCACCCCGGTGGTGGTGAGCAGCATCATGCCCAGCATGGTGGCCCCGGCTACTCCGGTGCGCCAGCCGACGGTGGATTTGCGGCGGCGGGGCACGTAGTGCACATCTTTTCCCAGCTCCGGCGGAGTGGGGGTGTCGGTCTCCAGCAGCAGGGTGTCGCCCGCCAGCAGGGGCACCTGGCCAGGCTCTGCTTCCAGCTGTTCTCCGCGGCGTAACACACCCACCAGGCGCATGCGGTGCTGAGCCTCCAGCCCGGTATCGGCAAGGCGCTTACCGATGAGCCTGCTGCCAATCATTACATAGGCCTTGTAACGGTGCTGGTTTCCGCTGCCGAACACCCGGCGCGAGGGGCGCCGCTCCGGCAGCCAGCGCTGCAGCACCTGCATGCTTACCAGCCCTGCAGCCAGGCAGAAGAGACCGGCCAGTGTGGGGGTGAAAATGCTCAGGCTTATGCCGGTTTCCTGGGTATATAGGCCGGAGATGATGAGATTCGGTGCGCTGCCGATGAGGGTGCACACGCCACCCAGCCCCGCAGCATAGCTCAGCGGAATCAGCAGGCGAGAGGGCGCTACCCCCAGCCGCCGCGACCACAGTTTGACCACGTGGATAAAGAGGGTGGTCACCGTGGTGTTGCCCAGAATGGAAGCCAGCCCGGCCACAGGCAGCATCAGCCGCACCAGGGCCTGGCGATACGCCTTCGGGCGCCCCAGCACGTGTTTTTCCACCCAGTGAAGCACCCCGGTGTGCACCAGTCCGGCCACCACCACAAAAAGCAGCGCTACCACGATGACTGAGGCAGAACTGAACCCCGCCAGGGCCTCCCGGGCATCCAGAACTCCGCTGACCAGCAGCACCGCCATGCCTCCCAGAAACACCAGCTCTGCCTGCAGGCGCGTGAACAACAGCAGTGCAAAGATTCCCACCGCCGTCAGCAGTGTGATCCAGGCATGAATGCTCAGCCCCGTCTGCGCCAGTTCGTCCATAGGCCTTGTCTCTTCTTTCTGTGCAGAATGGGTGGCAATGAATTGCTAAGTGAAAATCCCGGGTGCAGCCAGGGGGCCTGGATTTTCAGGTGGGAAGAAGAAGGCTCACCGGATTATACAGCAACTCGCCCAGGCGGGCGGCGATGCGGTTGGCCTCGGCCGCCGGAATGGCAGTGGAGACGTAGAAAGTGTAGGGCAGATCAAAGTTGCTGGGGGAATCGCCGCCAGCGCGGATACCTACCTTCGGCTGGCCGCCTCGGGCTACGAAGCCGAAGGACGGACGCTTGCCGCTGGCAATGTAGTCCACTACCTGCTGGCGGGAGGTAGCGGCATCGCACACGGCGATGTGGGGGGAGAAGGACGCGGGGATACCCACCGCAGTGTGCTGGGTATCGCGGGCCAGGCGGTAGATGCTCTTGTTGGCGGCGTTCTCAATGGCCACCACCTCATTGCCGGCATCCTGGAAGAGCAGCACATCCACCTTGCCGTCTACCGGCATCCAGACCGGGTGGCTGGTGCAGGCCTTTACTACGGCGCGCACAATGTAATCAAACAGAGAATAGCGCTTCTCTAACAGTTTTTCGCACTGTACGGCAATGGGCAGGCTGATGCGGGCCAGTGCTGCCATGTTCACCTCCTGGTCGTACACGTAGTAGCCATCGATTTCCGGGCGGGTTGGCTCGGTGGCAAAATCGTTCACCACTGTGCAGCCGCGGCTGACCGGGGCGGTGGTGGGTTCCACCACATCTGCCGCCATGATTCTGCCACGCGGCCCGCTGCCGCGCAACACGGCGGGGTCAATTCCTTTTTTCTTGCAGAGTCTTGCAGCCAGGGGAGAGATGAGCATGGTGGTAAAACGAGGTGGGGAAAGTGGAGCGGGGTGCCGCAGCACCCCGCTTGTTGGTTGAGTGTTATACTCAGGCCTGGTAGCGCAGCTCACCGTCGATGATGGTCATCACGGTGTCGTACTCGGCGTTGAGCACCACCATATCGGCGGTGTAACCGGGGGCAATCTTGCCCAGGTCGTGCAGGCCGAGACTCTGAGCCTGGTTCCAGGAGGTGGCCTTCACCAGCTCACTGAGGGGCTGGCCGGTCAGTTCCTGAATGTTCTTGAGGCCCTTGGCATAGCGCAGGGTGGAACCGGCCAGGTTGCCGCTTTCCAGACGAGCCACGCCGCCCTTCACGATGATGGGCAGACCGCCCAGCTGGCCGGGGCCATCGGGCATCCAGGAGCAGGCCAAGGAGTCGGTAATCATAATCAGCTGGTCAATCCCCTTGTTGCTGAAGGTCAGCTTGAGCATGTCCTCGCAGAGGTGAATCTTGTCGCAGATGATTTCAATCTTCACATCCTTATCCAGCATGCCGGAGCCTACCAGACCGATTTCGCGGTGGTGCTGCGGGCTCATCTGGTTGCAGAAGTGGGTGAGGTGCTTCAGACCGGCAGCCTTGGCTTTCTTGAAATCGGCATAGCTGGCAGCGGAGTGACCGGCGGAGCAGGTGATACCGGCGGCGGTGGCCTTGTTGATGAATTCGATGGCGCCGGGCATTTCGGGGGC
>JAGBZE010000133.1 GCA_017628435.1 Akkermansia sp. | reverse complement strand
CGTGGTGGGTACGCTGCGTTTCACCGATGATCTGCTGGTCGACGGCTCTGTTGAAGGCGAAATCACCTCCGATGGAGTACTGACCGTAGGTGCCAATGCCAGCATCCAGGCTGGTGAGAAGAACAAGGTGGCTGTGCGCACACAGAGTGCCATTATTCACGGCAAGGTAGTAGGCGATATCGTGGTGACTGACCGTGTGGTGCTTGCTGGCACGGCTGAGGTGGTGGGTGATGTGACCGCTGCCAAGATTTCCATCGAAGAAGGCGCTGTGTTCGTTGGTATGTGCCGCGTGGGTAATCCCGCAGTGGTGCCGGCCACGGCAACTGCTGCCCCCAAGAAGGCTGCCGCCCGTGCC
The DNA here is from genome assembly GCA_017628435.1 of Akkermansia sp. Classification (GTDB taxonomy): domain Bacteria; phylum Verrucomicrobiota; class Verrucomicrobiia; order Verrucomicrobiales; family Akkermansiaceae; genus Akkermansia. The sequence continues at coordinate 6,906 of JAGBZE010000133.1, read as the reverse complement.
ACCCAGAGCACGGATGAGGCCAACCTCCTGGGCTGAGCCAGATAGTCTCATATCATGCCGGATTTCAGAACAGAACCGCTGATTGTTCCCACTGTTTCCGGCTTGTTACCCGCAGGTGAGCGCGACCGTCGAGTCGCGCTCACCTCGTTTCGTTCTGATGAGGGCAGGGTGCAGGTGCCTATGCGTGAGGTAGTGTGCTACGAGTGTGGCCTGACCTGCCGTGTGCCTTCTGCTGCGCTTTCTGCCAACTGCATCCACTGCCATACGCACCTCAATATGGCAGATGTGGAGATTCGCCCGGGCTCCCGGCGTCTGACGGTGCGCACGCTGGGCAATGTGCGGGTGCCATCCGGTACCGTCCTGTCGCATCTCAATGTAGTGTGCTGTAATATGGAGGTGGATGGCCGGGTATCGGGCTCGTTCCGCTGCTCTGGTACGCTGACCTTCAATGCCTCTACTGTGGTGGATGGCTCCATAAGTGCCGGGAAGCTGGTGGTGGATAAGGGTGTGGAAGTTGAGTTGACGGTGGGTGCTGTGGCAGAGGATGCTGAGCTGTATGGTGCTCTGAAGGGGCGTCTGCAGTGCAAGGGGCGCCTGCATGTGTACCGCGGCGGGGCATACGAGGGTGTGTGCAAGGCTGCGGATGTAGTGGTAGACCCCGGTGGTCGTTTTGATGACCAGGGGTATTTCTGATATACGTTGATTTCGGGTCATGGATATCCGCATAACAGGAGCCAGTCAGAACACCCTGCGGCATATCAACCTGACTCTGCCGGCGGGCAAGCTTATTGCGCTTATGGGGCCTAGCGGATCCGGCAAGAGCACGCTGGCGTATGATACCTTATTTGCGGAATCCCGCCGCCGCTTCCTGGAGTGCCTTTCTGCCGGTGCCCGCCGCCTGCTGGCGCGTCCGGAAAAACCCCATGTGGAAAATATTGAGGGTCTTCCTCCCGCCCTCTGCCTGGAGCAGCACCTGCCAGGTGGGCAATCCCGCTCGGTCTTAGGTTCGCTGACGGAGGCTCTGGATTATCTTCGTATCCTGTACGCGGCTATTGGTGTGCCGCATGACCCGGTGACCGGTGTCCGGCTCACTCGTCTGAGTCCGGAGGAAATTACATCATCCCTCTGTGCGCTGCCTGAAAATACACGCCTTACGCTTCTTGCCCCACTTTCTCCGGCCTTCGGGCAGAATCCGGAGAGCGATATTCTGATGTTGCGGAAGCTTGGTTACCTTCGCGTGCGTGTGTCAGGGGAGATTCTGGAGCTGGATGAGCTGGAGAATCGCCCGCCTGCCGCCGGACAGGATTGTGAGCTGGTGGTGGATCGTATCGTTATTCGTGAGGGGGTGGAATCCCGTGTGGCAGACTCGGTGCAGGCTGCACTGCGCTTGTGGCCGGATGAAGTGCGCGCCCTGGTTCAGCCCCGCGGGGCGGAGCCGGAGTTGCAGTGCTACCACACACGCTATCGCAATGCGGAGACGGGCTTCTCCCTGCCTGATTTGACGCCCGGTTTGTTCTCTCATTTCTCTCCGCATGGTGCCTGCGCGGAGTGCAATGGCCTTGGTACGGTGGAATCCTCCAAGGGGGAGCTGGCTGTGTGTCCGGTGTGTAAGGGGATGCGCCTGAATCCTACGGCTCTGGCTGTTACGTTGAATTTTGGTGGCCGTGAGCTGAGCCTGGGGCAGTTCTGCGAATTACCGGTGCAGGAGAACCGGCAGCTGCTGACGAAACTGGAAATTCCCCCCGCCTTCCGGGATGCGCTGCAGTCTGCCATGGGGAGCCTCCTTCAGCGCCTCGACTGCCTGCTGGAGCTGGGGCTGGGGTATCTGGCTCTCTCTCGTGCTGCAAATACGCTGTCCGGTGGCGAGCTTCAGCGCGCCCGCCTGGCTGGGCAGATTGGCGGCGGCCTTTCCGGTGTGTTGTACATTCTGGATGAACCCACCATCGGTCTGCACCCGAAGGAGACGGAGCGCCTTATTGCAGCGTTGCACCGCCTGCGCGACAAGGGAAATACTATTCTGGTGGTGGAGCACGACCCCCAGCTGCTGCAGGCTTGTGACTGGCTGGTGGAGATGGGGCCTGGCAGTGGGCCGGATGGCGGCGCCGTGCTGGCAGAGGGCACGTATCAGGATTTTCTGGAGAATGAGGAATCGCCCACCGGGGCGTGGTTGAGCATGCGGCGCGTGCTGCCTGCGGTGGAGCTGCGCTCTCTTGCCGCCTGCAAGTGGCTGACTTTGAAGCATGCAACGGCTCGCAACCTGCAGGATGTGGAGTTCCGCTTCCCGCTGGAGGCGTTCACCTGTTTGTCCGGCCCGGGGGGCTCGGGCAAGAGCACGCTGGTGCATGAATGCCTGCTGCCTGCGCTGAAAGCGGGCAGGGTAGAGGGGGCGGACGCCATCACCCGCGCTGTGCTGGTGGACCAGAGCCCGCTGGGCAGTTCTCCGCGTTCTACGCCTGCCACGGCCACCGGGTTGCTCGATGTGCTGCGCCCGCTGTACGCTGCGCTGCCGCTTTCCCGCCAGCGCGGGTATACATCTGCGCGTTTCTCATTGAATGCCCGTGGCGGCCGCTGCGAGCGCTGCGGTGGCACAGGCCGCCTGCAGGTGGATATGAACTTCCTGGCCGATTTGTATACGGAGTGCGATGCCTGCCACGGTGCCCGCTATAACCGGGAGACGCTGGAGGTCACCTGGCGTGGCAAGTCCATGGCCCAGGCGCTTGCGCAGACGGTGGATGAAGCGGTGGAATTTTTTGCCGCGGTGCCGCAGGCGGCAGCTATTCTGAAGGCTCTGCAGGAGCTTGGCCTTGGGTATCTGCCGCTGGACAGGTCGGTGACCACGCTTTCCGGTGGTGAATCACAGCGTGTGAAGCTGGCAACCTATTTATCCAAGGCTGCGCCGAAGCGCGGCAGCCGTCCGGGTGAACATCTGCTGCTGGTGCTGGACGAGCCCAGCACAGGCCTGCATTTTGCAGAATTGGAGCTGCTGCTGCGGGCTATCTTCCGGCTGCGGGCTGCCGGGCACACCATTCTCTGCATTGAGCATAATCAGGGTGTGCTTTCCCGGGCTGATTACCTGGTGGAGCTGGGACCGGGCTCCGGTGCAGAGGGAGGCCGCATTGTGTATGCTGGTGAGCCGGTTTAATGACCGCCGTAGTATCGGAGTTGCAGCATGAGCCGTGTGCGTTGGTACCCGCATGCCCGCAGGTATTCCAGGGGAGTCTGTTCCTCTGCATTGAGTGAATTGGGGTTAGCTCCACTCTTCAACAGTTCCATGCCTATGCGGTAGTTGTTGGTGTAGACCGCCTGCCAGATGGGTGCCAATCCGGCATCCGTTTCTCTGGAGGGATTGGCTCCGTGCTGGATAAGGCTGGAGACGATGACATCGCTGCCCTGGCCTGTGGCTATCTGTAGGGGGGTGAATCCGTGATGCATCAGCTCCGGGTTGGCATTGTTTTCTAACAGGAGCAGGGCGCAGTCCTCAATGCGTGCCCGGCGGTCCTGGTGGCTGCGTTTGTATTGCTTCAGCAACGTGCCCAGGGCGGTTCCTTTGTCGCCCGTTTCGGCATCCGGATTGGCTCCTTTTTTCAGAGCTGTGTTCATGGCATCCTTATCAGCGGCTTTGATGGCCTCTATGAGCTCAGTGTCCAGCACCTGCTGCCGGGGTGCGAAGCCTCCGCAGCTGACCGTTACCAGGCAGTAGAGGAGCAGCAGGATAAGCTGGAGTTGCTTCATTACTGCTATGCTAGCAGACATTTGCCCTGCTGGCAAGTAAGCTTTTCAGACGTTTTGCCTTAATTCGGTGTTGAAAAGCGCGAGTCCTGGCGTTATACTGTGCTTGTTGTATGAATTTTAGTTCTATTGAGAGTAAAATGCAGGGCGTGGGGCTTTCCCTCGCTGCCATTGGTGCCTTTCGCCATAGTGTGGGCGTGTTGACTTCGAATCAGTCCATGATGATTCCTGAGGGCGAGATTGAACCCGCACGTGATGTGGCGGATTGGGAGGAGCTGGTGGCGGCCACGTCGGAGGCAGATGCCGCTCTGCTGGCTCAGGCTGTGCTGGTGAAGCTTAATGGCGGTCTGGGTACCGGCATGGGGCTTCAGAAGGCCAAGAGCCTGCTGGAAATCAAGCCCGGGGTGACTTTCCTTGATACGATTGTACGCCAGGTGCAGAGCCTGCGGGAGCGCGCTCAGTATCCGGTGAACCTGCTGCTCATGAACTCGTTCTCTACCAGTGAGGATACCATGGCTCACCTGGCTCAGTATGCTGATTTTGCAGATGCGGCCAAGGTGGAGATGCTGCAGAACCGCGTGCCCAAGCTGGTGACGGATACGCTGGAGCCGGTGGAATACCCCGCCAATCCGGAATTGGAGTGGTGCCCACCCGGCCATGGCGATATTTATCCCGCCCTGGTGGGCAGCGGCTGGTTGGATAAGCTGCTGGCAGCAGGGGTGAAGTATGCCTTTGTTTCTAATTCCGACAACCTGGGCGCTCAGCTGGATACCCGTTTCCTGCGCTGGTTTGCGGAGAGCGGCGCTCCCTTTGTGATGGAGGTGACCCGCCGCACAGAGGCTGATAAGAAGGGTGGCCACCTGGCTACCCGCAAGGCCGATGGCCAGCCGATTCTGCGAGAGGTTGCCCAGTGCCCGGATGAGGATGTGGCGGAGTTCCAGAATATCGAGAAACACCGCTATTTCAACACTAATAACCTCTGGATTCGCCTGGATGCCCTGAAGGCGGTGCTGGAGGCCAACGGAGGTGTGCTGCCCCTGCCGGTTATCTGCAACAGCAAGACGGTTGACCCGCGTGATTCTGCTTCTCAGAAGGTGTATCAGTTGGAAACGGCGATGGGTGCTGCGCTGCAGTGCTTCCCCGGCGCCCGCGCCGTGTGCGTGCCTCGCTCCCGCTTCTTCCCGGTGAAGATCTGCTCAGATCTGCTGCTGCTGCGTTCCGATGCGGTGGAGATTGATGCCGCCGGCGCCATGAAGCTGGCTCCCGAGTGCAACGGCGTGGCCCCCGTGGTGCTGCTGGATGGCAAGCTGTATAAGCTGGTGGAGTCGCTGGAATCCCTCGGCGTGCCCTCCCTCAAGCATGTCAGCAAACTTGTTGTTACCAAACCCCACACCTTCGCCCCCGGCGAAGCTCTCAGCGGTGAGGTGGTGATTTGAATTATTTGTACAAGAAAAAATCGCAACCATGGGAAATGGTTGCGATTTTTTTATGAAACAGAGGAAATGAAACAGGTCACAGTTTGATGGCACCTCCTGTTATGCCGTATTTCTGCCTCCAATGTTCCATCCGTAGTTCTTTGATGCCCTTACGAGCTTGTTTGTATATGTCGAGATACTCGCTGCGACATAACGCCCGGTAACATGAGACTTTTCTTCTGAGTGCCCTTATCAGACTAAAACGGTAATCTGCCAGCTTATAGGTGCCTGACGGGCTTTTCCACGAGCCGGAAAATAAATCTACGATAAAGGACTTCCCTGGAAGGAGAGACGGGTGGCAGAAGTATTCTTTGGGGAAGATGGTGAGTTTATGCTCTTCTGATTGAAAGAATTTTCCATTCAGCAGGAAATCTGCCACATTGTTGTTGATGCAATCTGTCAGAATAGTGTTGTTAACCGCAAAAAATCCTGGATTGATATCATCGTAATATTCAAGCATTTTAGCTACCAGTGGGTGCCCTGGTGGTGAGTACATGAAACCGCCGGAAAGAGCACAATCGTACATGTAGCCCATTATTAGATGATCTGATGGAGCGGGGATCTTATCCAATGGTTTCTGAATTACGACATCGCAATCGAGGTAAAAACCTCCATGTTCATATAACTTGCGCAGTTGAACGACATCGGATGCAAATGCCCATCGTTTACTGCTGGCCGCTTGTTGCCAATATCTGTGTTCCGGATATGACGCGTTGCTGTTGTTCCACTCGAAGTAATCATAATCCGGGCACAGCCGCTGCCAGGATTGCACATGCGCCCGAACGTGTGCTGGTATTTCTGAGCCGAGCCAGCAATAATGGATTTTTTTTATCACTCCGGGACTATAGCAGATTCTGTCATGAGGGGCAAGCGTTAATTGATGTTTCCCTGTGCCCCCTTTCTGTTCCGGATTTGCTGGTGATTTATATCATCCCATATCCGGATTGCAGTAAATGAATCCTGCGTTGATACGCGTCGAGTAGGAATGTTTCCTTATAGCTGCTTTATTCGTTAGTGCTTTTTTTGCGCTAATTGTCGGGCATCGTCTAAAGCGTATTTCTTTTGCCAATACTCAACACCTAGTTTGTTTCTTTTACTATTGTCTTTTTGTATATATTTTGCAAATAGCGCTTTAATGGCAATCCGGAACATTTCGAAACGTATGGACAGGGTGCCTTTCCCACCTATGCGTATCAGCCGTGTTGCGTCAGAAACCATCAGCGGGTCTTTTTCAAAAGTGGTAGGGGTCTTTTCCATTACTGGTTGTAGGAATGCTTTGAGCATCTGGAGCGGGTTCAACTCCATTCCATTGCGCAGAGGATTTGCTGCAAGCATTGCCATATAGGCATCATCATCTTCATCCAGTTCTTTAATCCGGTTAATCAGTGATTCAAAATCCGGAAAATCATTAGCACAAATCATGGACTCTTTTGGAAAAGGTGCTACGTCACCTTCACTGCCAAAATAAATGGGAACAGTGTTAGCAAGATAGGCATCCATTAATTTTTCCGTTATATAGCCAGGAATGGAGCTGTTTTCAAACGCGATATTAAATTTGTATTGCGAAAGAAATTTCAGTTTGCTGGAGTTCCAATTTGCTGCATCTCCTCGTTTTGCAAGTTCGGGAGCATCCATGTTATGTAAAACACTTCCAGGGCAGTCGACGTGTTTATATTTCATGAGAGCCTGGCAGAAATCTCTT
>JAGBZE010000132.1 GCA_017628435.1 Akkermansia sp. | reverse complement strand
ATGAAAGAAGATGATTTGCCGCAGATATTCCGTTACATAGGCGGCATTATTCGTTCTGCATCTGGTTTTTCCTATACGATAGGAGGACGCCCTGACCACATACACATCCTGACGACTCTCCCAATCTCCATGACGGTGCCCGATTTTGTCCGCACAATCAAGGCCAGCTCCAGCAAATGGATAAAGCAGCTTGCTCCTGAATACAAGGATTTCTCCTGGCAGGAAGGTTACGGAGCTTTTTCTGTAAGTGAATCAGTCAAACACAATGTAGTTGATTACATTAGTAACCAAAAGCATCATCATCAACACCGTTCTGCATATTGTGAGTTTATCCATTTTCTTGAAAAGAACGGGATTTGCACGGATTTCGTTCCCCATCAATAGTCTTAAGTAAAATACAGGACAATATATATAGCCTGGCTCTCTGTCACCCGTTCCACGGGTTCCGTTGTCTTTTTCTATCTGACGAGTGGTTACGCGGCTGATGCCGCTCCACCACTCGCTATTGATATGACGCCCGTTCCACGGGCTTTAAGAACCGCTTGCGGAGCCTGCCTGCAGCTCGTCAAATCTGCATTCCTGCAGCTTGTGAGCGCGTCCGTTCACAGTTGACCTCCTTCCAGCAGGGTGATAAGCTCTTCTTCGCCAATGACGGGGATGCCGAGCTTGGCGGCTTTATCACGTTTGGAACCGCCGCCCTCGCCAGCCACCAGATAGGTGGTGTTCTTCGTGACGGAGCCTGTGGCTTTGCCCCCGGCGGCGGCAATCATCTTCTCAAATTCCGGGCGGGGACGGCTCAGTGCACCGGTGAGTACGAATGTCTTGCCGCTCAGCGGGCCTTCTGCCTGATTATTCAGGTTCTCAGTGAATCCGGCCGATGCGGGATTGATGCCCAGCTCACCCAGAGTTTTCAGTACAGCATGCCCTGCGGCTGAGCCGAAATAAGCCAGTAGTTTGCGGGTGGAAACTGAACCCAGCGGGTTGGTGAATTTGAGCTTGTTGGCACCATCTGCCTCCAGCTGCACATATCCTCGGCTGGTATAATCTGCAGCAGTGGCTTCCAGTCGGGCTTTCAGCTCTGCCTGCTGAGTCAGCAGTGAGTCCTTGTCTGCTCCCTTGTTGGCTCGTGCCTTGGGGTTGAGCGCGTTGAACTGCTCTACACCTTCTTCCAGTTGCACGAGCAGGTTCAGGAACGGCCCCTCTGCCAGCTCTGCCAAATTCCGGTGATATTTTGCTGTGGTGCGGGCTGTTACCGTGCCGATGGTGGGGATGCCGAAGGCGGTGAGCCAGCGCTCGAGGGGAAGATGGCGGGCGGCATCGAGGGCGGAGAGAGCCTTGGCGGCGTTCTTTTCACCGAAGCGGCGGGGTTCCTCATCGGTGCCGAGATTGAGGGCACCGAGCTGCTCCACGGTGAGGGAGAATAAATCCAGCGGGGTGGAAATCATGCCGCGGTTCACCAGGGCCTCTGCCACGGTGCCGCCGAGGTTTTCGATATCCAGCGCCTCGCGGCGGCAGAAATAGGTGGTGCGCATGGCGGCCTGCGCGGGGCAGGTGAAATTGGTGCAGCGCCAGGCTACCTGGCCCTCCTCCTGCGCAATGGGGGCCCCGCAGCTGGGGCATACGCCGCCCACTGCATCGTACAGGCTGTACGGCACGGCCTCCGCCGGACGCTTGCTCATGACCACATGCACCACGGCGGGGATGATTTCGCCGCTTTTTTCCATGAGTACGGTATCGCCGATGCGGATATCTTTGCGCTCAATCTCATCCTGGTTGTGCAGAGTGGCGCGGGAAACGGTGGTGCCGGAAAGCTGCACGGGCTCGAGCTCAGCCACGGGGGTGAGCACGCCGGTGCGGCCTACCTGGATGCTGATGCCGCGCAGCACGGTTTCCTTCTGCTCGGGCAGGTATTTGAAGGCAGCCGCCCAGCGGGGAGCGCGGGCGGTGCTGCCCAGGGATTCGCGCAGGGCAATATCATCCAGCTTGATGACGGCGCCGTCCGTGCCGTAGCCCAGGTTGCGGCGCAGTTCGTTTACCTGCTGCACGGCGGCGCGGGTTTCCTCCAGCGAGTCGGCATAGATGACCGGCTGGTTGCGGGGAATGCCCATGCGGTCGAGCAGGTCAGTGAAATCCCTGGTTGTGGCCAGAGCCGGGCCCTCGTACACGCCCAGGCCGTGTGCCAGGAAACGCAGCGGGCGGCGGGCCACCTCTGCTGCATCCAGCAGCTTGATGGTGCCGGCCGTGGCATTGCGCGGGTTGGCAAAGGCGGGCAGGCCATCGGCATCGCGTTCGGCGTTCAGCTGGTCAAAATCGGCAGAGGTCATGTAGATTTCGCCACGCACCTCCAGCAGCTCCGGGGCGCCTGCCGGCAGGGTGAAAGGCACGCTCTTAATTGTGCGCACATTGGCGGTGATGTCATCGCCCGTGCGGCCATCGCCTCGCGTGGCGGCATAGGCCAGCTTGCCCTGGCGGTAAAGCAGGGTGACAGCACAGCCGTCAATCTTAGGCTCTACCGTCACGCGCGGGGCATCCTGTCCCAGGCTGTTGCACAGGCGCTGGTAGAATTCCACCAGCTCGGCATCAGTCTCGCCCTCGCCGGGTTTGTGCTCGAAAATGTCATCAATGCTTTGCATGGGGGCAGGGTGGGTCACCTTGCGGAAGCCTTCGCTCAGGTCATTGCCCACGCGCTGGGTGGGGGAATCAGGGGTGATGAACTCCGGGTACTCGCGCTCCAGCTCCTCGATTTCGCGGTAAAGCTTATCATACTCAGCATCGCTGATTTCGGGTTGAGCCTGTGCATAATAAAGCTCGTTGTTGTGGCGCACGATATTGCAGAGCTCCGCGTAGCGTTCCTGCGGAGTCTGCTGTGCCTGTTGCTGGGCGGCGGCGAATTCGAAGAGATCCATGGCAATTGCGCTGCATCATATCACACCCGTGCCCGCAAGGTCAATGCCGCGCTTCGTCTGCGGGCAAATTGCTCCGTTATTCAGGGCTCGCTGCGCTCCATGGCTTTCTTGAGAACGCGGACTATGCCGGCGGCTCCCCGTTTGCGGGCTATATCGAGGGCGGTCTGCCCCTCGTTGTTCCTGAGATGCGGGTCGGCACCGTGCCGGAGGAGAATTTCAGCGCAGGCAGGAAGGCCGTATCGGGCGCATTTCATGAGCGGAGTCATGCCTGTGTCCTCTTCGCGGACATTGACGCGTACCCCGTATTTCAGGATGAGGTTCAGGCATTCGGGGGATGCGGCAGCGGCTCCGTGCAACGGTGTATACCCCGGAGACGATTCGGTATCGGGCTCAGCGCCTCGTTCCAGAAGGAGTTGGGCGCACTCGAGGTGATTGCTGTCCAGTGCATAATGAAGCGGGGTGGGGCAGGTGAGGCTGCTGCTGTTAAGGTCGGCTCCGGTATCCAGCAGAAGTTGCACGCATTCTGCGCTGCCGCTTTCGGCTGCCATGTGCAGAGCCGATGTGGCGTTTGTTCCCCTGGGGTTCACTGATACGCCTTGGGCGAGCATCAGCCGGACACAATCCGGGTTTCCGCTGCGCGCGGCGTGCATCAGGTGGCAGAAGCCGACATCATTCACTGCGTGTGGGTCAGCCCCCTGTTGGATGAGGAATTGCGCCAGTTCGGCCTTGCCGGAGGTCAGGGCCTGCTCCAGTGCGGAGGAAAGGTAGGCCTGACATTCCTCTCCGGAAGGTTGGCATTCCGCCAGCAGCTGAATGCACTCGGTATAATCGTATCTGATGGCGGTGTCGAGCGCGGTATGGAGGGAATTATCCCGCAGGGTGGGGTCTGCCTTGTGTTCCAGCAGCACGGCGACCGTCTCCGGCTGGTTATAGAACACCGCATAGTGGAGTGCGTTCAGTTTTACCTTGCTGCGGCTGTCAGGCTTGGCACCGGCCTGTAGTAGAAGCCGGGTACATTCCGCGTTGGTGCCCAGGGATGCAAAGATGAGCATCGGCCAGTTATCCGTTCCCCGTGTGTTCGGCTTTGCACCGTGCTCCAGGAGAAGCTGCACGCATTCGGCACTACCGCCTTGAGCCGCTTCCATGAGAGGAGTCATGGTGCCAGGTTTGTCTTGGGTGGAGAGCCCCAGCTCCAGCAGAAGCTTCACCATGCGGGCCTGGGCGTTTGCGGCGGCTTCGTTCAGGGCGCGTTGCTGCAGTTCGGCGCCTTTGCTCAGCAGATATTTCAGGCATGTGCAATGCCCGCCCGCAGCCGCGCATATAAGAGGTGTCTGGTAAATGAACGGAGTGGAGATATCTCCTCCCGCATTCAGAAGCACCTCGATGCATTCAATCCGGCCATGCGAGGCTGCGGTGCACAGCCATTCATTCAGCTGGGGGGTATCCACCGCTTCCAGCATGAGCTGGAGACACGCGGCGTGACCTCGCTCCAGGGCAATCTGGATGGGGGTATCGCTTTTATCATTATCGTTCTCCTCCTCGTCGTCTTCCTCATCATCTTCGTCGTCATCCTGCGTTTCCTGCCAGAGCGGGTCGGCACCCTTCTTCAGCAGGAATGCGACGGCCTCCTCCTGTCCGTGAAAGGCAGCATAGTGCAGGGAAGTCCATCCGTGCCCGTTGGCATCGTTTACTGAATCGCCATCTTTCAGCGCCTGCCGCATGAAGTCGATACGCCCCTGGGCTGCGGCCACCATGAGGAGTGTTTCTCCCGCGTCTTCATCGACAGGGATTTCCTGAATGGCTGCCATCATCTGATTGCCGAGTTTGCGTCCGAAGCGGGAAAGTTTGTCGAGTATACCCTTTGCCGGCAGCGGTGTGGCACCGTGTTCCATCAGGTATTCCGCGCAGACGGTTCTCCCTTCGCCGGAGGCGTGGTAAAGCGGCGTGTGTCCCTGAGCATCAGTTTCATTTACCGATACTCCGTGCTCCAATAGAAGCTCCACACAGTCGGTCTGTCCGTAGAACGCAGACTGACAGAGCAGGGGCAGGCCATCCTCATTGTGGGCAGAGGGGTTCCCACCGTGGCGCAGCAGCATGCGCAGGCATTCGGCATGGCCTTCCTCCACGGCAATCTGCATGGCCTTGTTCAGTGCGGCTTCCGGCAGGTTGGGGTGCTCGTGCAGAATAAGCCGCAGGCATTCCACCAGCCCTCCTTCGGCAGCGGCTGAAAGCGGCGTCTGCCCGATGCCATTGGTGCAGTGTACATCTGCCCCGTAGCGCAGGAGCAGCTGAACACAGCGGGCGTGCTTGCTCTGCACGGCGAGGTGCAGGGGCGTGAAAAGTCCATCTTCGCTAACGGCATTGACAGGAGCACCGGATTTCAGCAGGTGGTAGACGCATTCTGCATGCCCCGCATTGGCAGCGTAGTGCAGAGCTGTCCATCCGTTTTCGTCCTGGGTGAGGGGTGTGGCTCCATGCGCCAGAAACAGCCGCAGATTCTGGTGCTTTCCTTCCGTCGCGGCATAAATGAGGGCATCCTGGCCGGAATCATCGCGTGCGGCTACCAGCTCGGGCTGCATGGGAAGGAGCTCGGCGTGGTTGTTGACAGCGGCCAGCATCAGCGCCGTGGTGCCATCGTGTGCCGCAAGGGCTGGATTGGCCCCCATTCGCAGAAGTTCTCTCAGAACCCACCCGGAGCCTGCACTCACTCTATCCGCCGCAATCATCAACGCCGTCCAGCCATCCTCGTCGCGAGCGTCGATGTCGACTCCGTCGCTCAGTGCTTCAAACACGGCGGGCAGATTGTCATCATAGACCGCATCAAACAGCTTCTTCTTCAGTTTCTTCTGGCTGGGGCGTTTCATGGCTTATGCACTCATATTGTATAGGAGATAGTGAGGGTGTCAAGCGTAAGTAAAAAAAAAATCAATGGTTAGCGGCAGATGAGGTTGCTTTTCTGCCCTTTTCCGGAAGAATTGCTGTTGCATATTATTTCCTTGAGTCAGCATGCGTGGCGTGGTAGACTGCAAAACATGAAAGCTCTTCTTATCAATGGTAGTCCGAATGCAAAAGGTAACACGTTCCATGCTCTTTCCATGGTGGCGGGGGCTATGAACGCTGCCGGTGTGGAGACGGAAATTGTGCAGATTGATCCACAGGCGGTGCAGGGGTGCATCGGCTGCCGCCAGTGCCTCAAGACCGGCCGCTGCGGCATGAATGATAAGCTGTATAACTACATTTATGATCAGCTGGACAGCATTGACGCCGTTGTGCTGGGCAGCCCCACCTATTTTGCCGGGCCGAATGGCTCCCTCTGCGCACTGCTTGACCGCCTGTATTACTCTGCCGGTGCCAAGCTGGCCTATAAGCCCGGTGCCACGGTGGCTGTGGCCCGCCGCGGCGGTGCCAGCACCACGCTCGACCGCCTTAACAAGTACATCACTTACAATAACCAGCCCCTCGTCAGCTCGTTCTACTGGAACATGATTTACGGCATGCGTCCGGGTGAGGTGCAGATGGATGCTGAAGGCGCGCAGACGCTGCGCCACCTGGGGCAGAATCTGGCATGGGTGATGAAGTGCATTGCCGCCGGCCCGGCGCATCCGCAGCTGGAAGAACCCCGTGCCTGGACGCATTTCATCCGTTGAGCTGCGCCCGGCTGAGCTGTGAATTTTTGAGCGATGCCCCATTTTGCAATTGCGGAATGGGGCGAGCTTTGGTATAGTGTCCGCGACATGTCGAAGCCCCGCCGAGTCAGACGATTTCTGATGAGCATCGCGTTTGTTGCAGCGGTGTGGGGAGGTGTGTCTACCTGGTTTTATATCAATGATTTAGTTGAGCCTGTGCTGGCACCGCTGAATCAATCATATGTGGGTTACACTAACGTGCCCCGCCGTGCACCCGGGCTTCGGATGGAACCGTTCACCTTCAAGGGCTGGGATGGTGGCGATGTGCAAGCTGTAATCGCTGTGAAGGATGGCGAAGAGTCTTCCCGCCAGCTGAGTGTGATTGGCGATTTGATGAACGCACCGGTGGAGCGTTTGCACCAGATTGACTATGTGCTGGTCTGCGTGGACTGGGATCACGGTATCCGTTCGGCTCTTCCCGTGGCGGAATCTTTGACGGCAGCGGGGCTTACCTGTATTCTCTGGGAACCGCGAGGGGTGGCAGACCGTCGGCCGTACTGTACGCATGGCCTGAAGGAATGTCGGGATGTGCCGATGCTGCTGGATGCAGTGATAGCCCGCTCCGGCAAGGCAGACCCTGTTTTTGCTGCTGTGGGGCAGGGGTATGGTGCTGCGCTTCTGCTGCAGGCAACGGCCATGGAACCGCGTATCCGCGGACTGGTCTCCATTGATGCCTACGCGTCTCTTCGCCAGTCGGTTGAGCGTACCATGCCGAAAAGTCTGCTGCGCCCGGTGGTGATGTGGCTGATGGATCAGCGCATTCGCCGCACTGCCGGTATGGAAAGTTTTGACGTGGCTCCTGTGGAGCGTGCGGCGGATGTAGACCGCAACGTACCGGTGCTGGTGGTGAATCTGATGCAGGACAGTCCGGTGAGCAATTTTAAGGACGCCATGACGATTTATCGTCGCTTGCCTTGCGACCAGCGTGATGTGTGGACGCTGCGTTCCGAAAATGACCCTGCCGGGGTTTCTATCCGCGAGGTGACCTTTGGGCGTGGAGCCCGCCATGAATCTGTTTCTGTGTCGCTGCTCGATGACGAGGACAGCGCAATGAGCTCAATAGTGCATTGGATTAATGACCGCGTGGTGGATGCTGTGGAGGCTCCCCGTGTGAGCGACCCGGCCAGACCCGATCTTACTTCTTCCCGAATCAGACTTTAAATTCAGTTCCATGGATTCTTACGCTGCCAGTGACCAGACCGTGAATGTGCGAAAGCGCGTGGGTAACCGCCGCCGCAACGGGTATGAATTGACCCGCCAGCGCGATATGGTGCCACTTGCCATGGGGGCTGCAAGCGCTGCAGTGGTGGTGCATGCCCTGCTGTGGATGTATTTCCCTTCGTTGTCCATTCTTGGACTGGGGGCACTGACGGATGTTCCGAAGAAGATTAAGGATGAGGAGGTTATCCGTGTGGTGGTGAAGAATCCGCCCAAGGAGGAACTACAGGAGGCTCAGGAACAGACGATTGTTGAGCAGCAACAGCAGGAGGAAATAGAGGAAATTAAGCACGAGCCCGAGGAAATTGATATCCTGGATGTTGACGTGCCTGAGCTGGTGATGGCTCCTGGTCCCACGGAGCTTGCTGTGGCAGAACCTGTGCTGGCTGTGGAGGAGGTTTCCCCCGTGAGTGAGGTGCCGCCGGCCCAGCTGGACGTGAGCGCGCTGCAGACAAAGGATTTGAGCGAGGATGCCCTGGCAATTCCTGAGCCCACGCCCGTGAATAATAACGAGGTGGTGGCTGCAGCCCAGGCTCAGTCCGAGGTGCTGGAGGATGCTTCATCTCTGATGGAGCAGGAGCTCCGCAAGGCTGCCACAGATGCAGGTAATGTCAATCTGCCTGGTGACACGCGTAGTCTTTCCCAGCTCATGGGTATGGAGAACCTGGGGGCTAAGTCGGGTGTGGCCCGCCTGGGGGCTGATGTGCTTTTCGGGTTCAATGAGTGCCAGATGAAGAACTCTGCACGAATCACTATGCTGCAGCTGGCCGCGCTGATTCAGAAGAACCCGGATACATACTTCGTGATTGAGGGCCATACGGACAGTATTGGTGGAGCTGCGTACAATGCCCTGCTGGGCCTGCAGCGTGCTGCTGCTGTGCGTGAATGGCTGCTGGGCAATGGTGTACCGGTGGAGAATGTGTACATCCGCTCCTGCGGTAGTTCCATGCCGCTGGCCGTTACAACAGGGGATCGTGATGCTCAGGCTCTGAATCGCCGCGTAGAGATTCACATGCGCGCTGGTGGTGAGGAACTGCCTGCCGGCTGTTGTGATTATAAGTATGCCGTGGACCTGAAGAAGAAAATCAGCCAGCAGCTGGCTTCTGGCGTGAAGGTGCCGGCCACGCCCTCGTTCCGCTTGCCGGTTGGGGCCTCCCGGGAAGAACGCCAGAAGGCGGAACAGAATCGTAATCAGAAGGGCGGCAATGGTCGTTGAGGAAGGTCACGTGCTGCCCGGCTTCGCTTTACCCTTTTCCGGCGCTTGCTGCTGGTTGATTTCGCTGGATTATGATGAGACGCTGCGCTCGAACGACCCGCAGTATCCGGTGCCGCTGGAATTTTACGAGTTGATGAGGGAATGGCGCTCCCTTGGAGTGCGCTGGGGTATCAATACCGGGCGCACGCTGCCGTATCTCTGCCAGGAGTTGCTGCCTACGGCACCATTCCTGCCGGACTTTATCTGCACCTGTGAACGCTATGCCTATGTGGCGCAGGAAGACGGCCTGCTGCACCCGCTGAGGGAGCATAATGCCCGCTGCTACGAGCACAATATGCAGGTGCGGGAACGTATGGTGCCGCTTCTGCATGCTCAGCTGCGCGAGCTGCGGGAAATTATGCCTGCCCTGCAGTGGATTATTGCCCCCACAGACCCGCTTTCTGTGGAGGCTGAGGATGCTGCCACGATGGATGCCATTATGGCTTTTCTGGAGCCGTTTCTGGCGGGGTTGGATGGCGTGGCCGCGCAGCGGGCAGGGCGCTACATGCGCCTGGCCGATGCCCGGTATTGCAAGGGCTCTGCTTTGCGAGCTGTTGCTGAGCGATGGAAGGTGCCCAGCAGTGCCTGGGTAATGCTGGGGGACGGCCATAATGACCTGCATGCCTTCCGTATGTATCCTGATGCTTTCCGTGGTGCTCCGTCGAATGCCCATGCAGATGTGCTTGCGTGGCTCCGTGAGAATGGCGGTTACATCTCATCCACCCATGGTGTCATGGATTGCCTGCATGCCTGGCGGGGGCAGATGATGACAGAAAGGTGATAAAATCCGTCCTAAAATTCGCTTTCGGCTTGACTTTTCGCATAAAAGATAGTTTCATATTCCCCCGTTAGCCCATAGGGGTAACCGATAATTCTCCCAATCGAGAAAACCACAAACGACACATAAATCATTATGGGATCGCTTAAGAAGAGACGTAAGGCCAAAATTAACAAGCACAAGCGCAGCAAGCGCATGCGCCAGAACCGCCACAAGAAGCGTTTGCGTTACAAGTCCTAAGCTGCGCGCTTAGGCCACGTCCGCAAGCGACGCTGTTCTTTTCACGGCACTGTCCTCATCATAGGATGGTGCCGTTTTTTTTGTCTGGATGGTATTAGTTGCTGTCCTTCAATCGTTTTGTGGGTTGCTCTTGCCAAGGTGAATGTAATTTGCTATAATAAGCCCGCGTGAGACACCTGCCTCAGAAGGAACATCGCCACAAGGCACTGGAATTGCCGGAACTCATTTCCGGCATCATGGTGCTTTTTGTGGTGCTGTGGGAAGCCTGTTTTGAGGGGGCGGCTAACACTCATGATGAGCGCGACGCGTTTATTGGTTCATCGCACCTGATTCTCTGCTCGCTTGTTTGGTTTAACTCATTGGTGGTTCTGTTGCATTTCTGCCTGGAATGGGTGCGGTATGGGATGCCTGGACGCTTTCTCTGGGTGCAAATGCTGGTGGGTATCATTGCCTCCACTATTTTCTACGGCGGGGTGTGGGAAGTATTCGGCCGCTGGGCATTTCTCCCTAGTCTTGTGTGTAGTTTCCTGCTGGGTGGATTCTCCATCGGCACATTGGGTTCCATTATGCGGGCTCGCCGCACCAGTCCCGTGAAGGGCGGTAGCCGCTGGTCTCCCGCCATGCGATTTTTCACATACATGGTGGTGTTGGTGCTACTGAGTACACTTCTCCTGCTGACTCCTGGTGCCACTTATAAGCCGATATCTTTCAGTGATGCCTTGTTCACATGCGCCTCTGCTACTTCCATCACCGGACTGACTTCGGTGGATGTGGCCTCTACTTTTACCCCGCTGGGTAAGCTGGTGCTGCTGCTGGATATTCAGGTGGGCGCTATCGGTGTGATGACCTTTTCGTACTTCGTGCTCATGATGGTGGGTAAACGTTTGGCTGTGCGCGATAGTATGTCTGTTTCCGGCATGCTGGATCAACAGGGGGTGAATATTGTGCCCTCACTGCTGCGCGCCGTATTCTATGTGACTCTTTCTGCCGAGGCTATTGGCGCGGTCTGCCTGTATTATCTCTGGAAGGGGATGCCCGGTTTCCCGCAGGAGGATTTGTGGGGCTATGCCGTGTTCCATTCGGTATCTGCCTTCTGCAATGCCGGTATCAATATTTTTCCGGCTGGTATGGAGCAGTTTGGCGTGGCAAACTGCCGCGCTGTGCAGGTGGTGATGATAGTTCTGGTGCTTCTGGGTACGGTGGGTTTTGGCGTGTATCTGGAAGGGCTTACACGCCTGAGGAATCGACTGGCAGGTAAGCGCAGCGCCAAACGCTGGAGCACGAATTCCTGGTTGGTGCTGCGTGTGATGTTGATTGTGATGCTTGTGGGTACGGTGGGTCTCACCCTGCTGTCAGCGTTTGAACCCTCGGCTCACCAGGCACACGGGAGCTTTAATTTATGGGAGTCCCTGTGGAATGCCATCGGTCGATCTGCCGGTTTTGCGCTGACGGATATTGGCGAATACGGTCCTGTGTACCAGTTGTTCCTGGCGTTCCTGATGTTTGTGGGCGGTAATCCTGCTGGTACGGGCGGTGGTGTGTATGCCCCGGTGTTTGCCTTGTGTCTGCTGGAGGTGTACCGCGTGCTGTGCGGCAAGCAGGACGTAGAGCTGCATAACCGCCGCATTGCCCGCAATACGGTGGAGCGAGCCATGGCTACGGTGGTGCTTTCCATTTTCTGGATCGTGTTCACAACTCTGCTGCTGATGCTGCTGGAACCGGCCATTGCCCAGCAGTCGCATGGTGTGGTCCGCTTGCTGTTTATGGAGGTGAGTGCCTACACCACTACTGGTTTTGAGCTGGGGGCTCTCCCCCAGATTTCTGATTTGTCCAAGCTTATCATTTCGCTCAACATGCTCTTTGGGCGTGTGGGCATGTTTACCTTTATGCTTATCTTTATCCGGCAGCGTGACCCCTCGCCCATTCGCCTGCCTGAAACCCGTTTACCTCTCACCTGATAGATTGTTATGAAATTCGTTATTATCGGCATCGGTCAATTTGGTCGCGCACTGGCGCTGCACCTGGCTGACCTTGGTTTTGAAGTCACCATTCTGGATGAACGCGAAGCGATAGTTACAGAACTGAAGGATCGCGTTACCTACGCGCTGGTGGGCGATGCAACGGACATACGCGTACTGCGCCAGCTGGAACTGGTAGGAGAGGATACCTATGTGATTGTGGCTGTAGGTGAGCAGTTTGAACGTAACCTGCTGATTACGGCTCAGCTCAAGGAATTGGGCGTGACTAATCTGCTGACCCGCAGTGTGAATGAGTTGCATGGCCGCCTGCTGAAGCTTATCGGCGTGAGCGATCTGATCCGCGTGGAGGATGTGGCTGCCCGCCAGCTGGCGGATCGTTTCACCAGTGAGGGGCTGATGCGTACCCGCCGCATGGATGCTACTCATTCGCTGGCGGATGTGCGCCTCCCGCAGGAGTGGGTGGGCCGTGCCCTCATGGAGGTGGGGCTTCGCTCGGAATATCGCCTGAATCTGTTGACTGTGCGTCGCGGCAAGGTGCATGAGACGCATCTTACGGACGATGTTCTTTCAGAACCAGAGCAGCCGGTGATTGATTCACCGGATGCATCGCTGGTGTTCCAGGAGGGTGACGTGCTGGTGCTGTTCGGCAAGGACGGCGATTTGCAGCGTTTTGTGGAAAAATTCGGTCTTCAGGGAGAATGAGTGCGCGGGTGACATTGCCGGAGAAAGTGTATGCCGGATATATCTTTGACCTTGACGGCACACTGGTGGACAGTATGCCGACTCATTACGCAGCCTGGCGCTGGGCGCTGAAGAAGAATGGTGCCCCGGAATCTGTTTTTCGCTGGGATGAGTTCGTGGCCCATGGTGGCATGGCGGCTCCGGATATTGTGGCTGACCTGAACCAGAAATATGGCCTGCAGATGGAGCCTGAACTGGTGGCGGAGGAAAAGCGTGATCGCTATGCCTGGCTGCTGGAGAATGAGAAATTACCTGTTATTCCGGAGACGGTGGCGCTGGTGCGCTGGCTGCGAGAGCAGGGGATTCCCTACGCCATCGGTACGGGCAGTATGCCTGCCGGGGCCATGGAAACTCTGAAATCTGCTGATGTGGCAGAGCTATTCAGCGTGATGGTGACTCCGGCTGATGTGCCGCCGGGCTTTGGTAAGCCCAGGCCGGATATTTTCTTGCTTTGTGCTCAGCGCATGGGGGTGAATCCGGCAGAATGTGTGGTGTTTGAGGATGCAGAGCCGGGGATTCAGGCTGCTATTGCCGGCGGTATGGATTACGTGCGGGTAGGGGAGTGTGCCCCGGTGATGGACTAATTCTGGATATTGCAGCGGCGGACGCATTCTGCCCAGCTGACATCTGTGGACATCAGGCCGGTGAGCCATGGCTCATCCGGCAGTTTGTGCGCGAGACTGAATGCTGCCGGATTGGTGATTCGGGTGAAAAGAACCCGCTTCATGGCGCTTTTGGGAATGCGGCGGATGCCGTAGCCTGCTGGTTGGCCATCCCTGGCAATGTGCGATGACCAGACGCAGGCTGTGTCGCCCTCATCCTTGACCAGAATGACCAGGTGGCCGCGTTCTCTGCCGCCCACGTGCTCGTTCCACCAGATTTTCAACACATCGGATGGGCGCGCCCGCTTCCAGCTTGTGAAATTGATGCCGGCTCCAAGTCGATGCACCAGCAGGGCAAAACCCGGGCCGTTTGCGTTGGCATAGCCCCAGGGGCCTTCTCCATCCTTGACCAGTTGGGGCATCAGTGCTTGCCAGGCTGCCGGGCTGATGACTCTGCGGCGGTTCTTCTCTTCCCAGTCCAGAAGGGCAGAAAGGGTTGCAACCCATACGGCGGATGAGCAGAAAGACGGCCGGGCCACCATGGGATTGAATAGTGGGCGCTTCATAGTCTCGCTCCAGGTGAAGGAATCAACCAGTGCCTGTTTTGCCCGGTCTTCTGTGCTGTAGCCCCCTGCGCCGTGCCTCTGCATGGACATGATGGCTTTCTGCACACTTTTCCACCATGGAAAGAGCGACTGCTGGTGGTTGCTTACATTACTGAAACTGCGTGTTTTTAACGGCGCTGCTGCAGAAAGTGTGCAAAAAAGAAGCAGGGGGATGAGACTGGGAGCAATGTATCTCATGGTGACGGACTGCAGTCTACTTGATTCTGTGCAGTGTATGCAAGCCCTAATAACAAGAATGACAGGGATTACCGATGCGTGATGAAGAGTAATACGCCTTGACATGGGCTCTATTTGTGCTACAATGCGCCGCTATGAAAAAGACGCTGACAATGCTCCTGGCTGTGGCCTCTTCCGCTTGTGCAGAGAACTGGTTTAATGACTGGATGGATGATGCCTCAGTGATGGCCCAGACGGTCTATACGGACTGGCATCACCATCTTCCGGAAAGCGGATTCATGCCGAGCTTTGCGTCGTTTGAAATGACTTCCACCATGGGGGAACGCCACGGCGGCGCTACCCTTGCCTGGCAGAAGTATGGACTATGCATTCCTCTGGCCGATCCTCGCCAATCTGGTGGTACGGATTGGATGTTTAACGCCTCTGTTAATGCAGATGTAACATTCATGGATGCAAATGGGGCTTTTGACCTTCGCAAAAATGAGCTTTATAATGTTACACTGCCGGTTGCTGCCATTGTGCCTCGGCTGAATGGCGATACGGTTGTAGCTGTAGTTGCTCCGTCTCTGGCTTCTGACTTTGTGCACAGTGCTCACAGCTTCCATTTGAATTTTCTGCTTTCGTACAGCGTGAAGCATAGTGAGACGTTGTCCTATTCTGTGGGTGTTGGTCATTCTCCGGATGCTACGATTTATGGTCTCATGCCAGTATTCTCCTTTGACTGGCAGATGACACCCGAATGGTCACTGCAGATGAGCGGTTTCCGCCTTGCTGCTATGCGAAAGTTGGATGAGCATTTCTCCCTGGGGCTTTTTGCTGATGGAGCCGGCGGTTCATGGGCAGTGAATACGAAGTATGGTACTCGTATGCTGCGCGTGCGTTCCTTGGTGCTGGGTACAACTGCTGAGTATGATTTCTCTAAGCCTGGTGAGACGAAACGTATCGTCACGCTGTCTGTGGGCAGCTCTGTAGCAACTTCTGCCCAGCTCTGCCGCTATAATTCAGAGCTGGAGCATGAGGAGGGGCATCATTATCATCCTGGCCTGTTTGTATCGGGTGCGGTGGACTTCCGCTTCTGATGTTTTGTGTAGCGTAGCCTGGTAGTGTCAAAACCGCGACGCTGTGCTTCCTGTTTCAGTTTTTTCATGAGGAGGGGACATGCGTCCACTCTTCTTGTTAGTATCCACAGGTATTCTTCTCCGTCCCCGGAAACAAGAGCCCCTTGATAGTCAGGGGTAACGTACAGTATCTTGTAAGGGGCATGGAACCACCAGTATGGCCACACAAAGGAAACCATCAGTTCGCCGCTGGTGTGCATGCAGGCCCGCCCGTTTGCCCGGTGGGGGTGCCCCTTCTTGTCCTTGCCATGATTAGTGACCCTGATGCGGTCACCGTCTATCACCTCGTAATCTGTGTAGACATCATCCATCCCCTTCTCAAACCAGTTGTCGTACCGGGCTTGTTCGTACCAGCGCCCACAGTAACGGTCCAGGTCGATATCTCTCTGGGGAGTGGTATTTACAGCTGCGAATACCTGGCAGCCTGCCATGAGTAATAGTCTGATGAGTATCCGGTTCATATGGAGAAGACCATTCTGGCATTCCTTTAGTTGAGTAACGGCTTCTTTAATTTCGTGAATAAGACACATTGCTTCGTATTTGAACTTGCACAAGAGGGGGAGAACATGGTATGCTCACACTGACATGAGAAAATCGCTACTCTTATCCCTTTGCGCAGCATCGGCCGTGCTATTGTCGATGTGTGAGTCTTTTGATGGCCCACCTCCTATTGGTCAGGTGAAAGCTGTGGATCCTGAGGCTGATGCCCTGATGGTGGAGGCCAAAGCGTATCAGGAAGAGGGGCGTATGTCCAAATCCCGTGGGCCGCTTAAGGAGATTGTTCGCTATCATGCGCTTGCTCCGAATGCCCCGGAGGCACGTTTCTTGCTGGGGCGCGCTTACGAGGCGACGGAGGATTATCGCGATGCGTTTAAGGAGTATGGTAAGTTGATTGACCGCTATCCTCAGAGTTCTCTTTACGCTGATGCCCTGAATCATCAGTTGACCATGGCAATGGATGCTGCCAGTGGAAAGTTGACTGTTCCTGTTTTCTGGGGGGCATGGGAAACGACGATGGAGTCGTCCGTTGTTATCAAATGGCTTCGCGAAATTGTAGAAAAAGCTCCTTATAACGATATGGCTGCTACGGCGTCTT
>JAGBZE010000131.1 GCA_017628435.1 Akkermansia sp. | reverse complement strand
GAGGCAGGCAGATGCAGATTAGTAACCCCGTAGCGCAGGGTGAGGTAATCAGAAGGAATCACCTCCTTATGCAGCATGGAAAGCAGGACCAGCTCCTCGCCACCAGTGCGGCTGGGTACGCTGACGATAGCCAGCTTGCGGTCGTGGTCATCCTGCTGCACATTGTAAATCCTGTACAGAATTTCCTCCAACTGCACATGGGGAATCATCTCATCTCCCATCTGGGTGAAGCGCACCCGGCGCCCGAGAATGGTCAACAAGCCATCCGGCGTCATATAGCCGACATCACCTGTGCAGAACCAGTCACCATGCATGCGGCTGGAATCCTCATTGCTGATACCCAGGTAATGACGGGTGACAGCAGCCCCCTTGAGCCAGACAAGCCCCGGCTTGGAGGGAGTAGGCGAGGGCTCGGGCGAATACAGCCCAGTAATGCGGACTGCCACCCCCGGCAAAGGAGAACCCACGCTTCCCTTACGGGCTGCAGGAAGAACCGGACGCGTGGTATCAGGGTCAGAGGCCGGGGCAGGCATGGATGCCGCAGCAAACGGCAGAACCTCTGCCGTACCATAACTCTCCAGCAATTGCACACCGTAGTGCTGCTGCGCAGCCTCAATAAGATGAGCCGGCAGTTTGGAACCGGCACTCAGGCAATACCGGAGCTGAGAGAAGGCATGCGCATCCCTGGCAGCCTTGAACATGGCGCGAATGCCTGCAGGCGTATTGGCAGCAAAGGCAACCGCGTGTTGCTGCACCAAGGTGCAAAGGCGGCGGCCTGCTGTCAGAGTGGGATATGTCACCACGTCAAAACCACCCAGCAAAGGCAGCAGAATACCGCCAATGAAACCAGCAGGCATATAAGCCGGCAGAACAGAAAGCAGGCGGTCATGCCCGGGGCTCAGCTCTAGACGGCAACGAAGACTGATTGCTGCCGCCAACAGCATGCGCCGGGTCACCGGCACACCTAGCGGCTTCTCCTCCGTACCACCTGTAAAATGAATAGTCGCCTCAGCATCAGCGGACGGCGTAGCCACACCGGCATGCTGCATCAACTGCTGCGGAGTGCGCAGCTTACCCAGTGTAGTCCAGGCCTTCAGCTTCCACGGTCCCTGCTCACCCAGCTCTTCATCCAGGTAAATGAGGTCACGGGAACGAGGCCATGAGAACTGCCTCTGCATGTTGGTGAAGCGGGTATCCGTGATAAAACGGGAAAGCCCGGCTGTCTTCACCATGTGCTCAAACAGCTCAGGTGTTGTGGTGTAATTGATATTCACCGCCGTCACCCCCGCCAGAATACACGCCAGATTAGCAATCACGCTCAGCTTGCCCGGAGGCAGAATGATGCCTATGCGGCTGGCTGTGGAATGTTTCTCGATGATTCCGGTGGTCATGAGCGCCGCTGAAAGCAGATCGCGGTATAGAAGAGTTGAATCATCCACACCATCCAACAGGCGACCCTGGGGGTTACGCAGAATAGCCTCCACCAGCATCCGGGAAAGGCAGGGGTGCTCCAGCATGGGGTGCTGCTGCAGCTGCGCCACCTGGGCACTCATCCAAGCAGCCTGTACGCGCGAGCCCAGCTGGTGACCGGCACGCAGCGGCGGGCAGAACGAGATATGCAGGCGATCATACGGCTCGCGCGTGGTGATGGCACCGTCAAAATAATTATTATACATGCCCACATATACCGGCATGCCATGCAACGGGGTGCCATCAAACAGGGAAAGCAGATTGCCCGGAATATCAGTCAGGCTGGCGGGCGATTGCAGAGGACGCCCGGGCAGCACCACCACATGGCGCCCCATCTCCAGCTGATGGCGCACCTTGGAGAGCACAAAATCCCGTCCCTGCTGGTTGATGGCGCACACAAACCCGGCAGACTGGGACTGGCGCAGGTGGTTCATGACAGCCTCTCCGGGCATCAGGGTACTCTCCACCATCCACGCAATGCGGGACTTGCCGCCAAGCGCCTTTTCCAGCTCCAGCATGGTAGTCAAATCCACACGATTCGGCAGCACCAGCATAGGTTGTGCCGGCACGCTATCTGCTCCCTCTATACGAATTTCACTCATGATGCAACTGGTTGCGCGGCCAGTTTACCACAAAGCCCACCACTATGCCAACGTAAAATACTTCATTATGAAAAAATCCACATGTGTCCCAAAGTTTTCGATAGATTGTGATTTATCTCCCTATTCAGGCGCACGTAGTGCGCGGAAGTTTGAGCCCGTAAGGGCGGAACTTTCCGTAGCCCGGGGCGTAAGCCCCGGGAATGTAAGAATAAAGGAACCGGAACCCCGCCGCCTGGCGGGGTGACAGAATACGCAGGGTAAAGATATTGTTTTAACGCAGTTTATTAGAACACAGTGCATTGGTAATCTGCCACCCACTTCGCTTCGCTCGGGGTTCTGATATCTTTATCTGTTTATCCCGGGGCTTGGGGCTTCGCGTCTCGCTTCGCTCGCTTGCTACGCCCTCACAGGTACGCCCCGGGCTACGAAAAGTGCCGCCCTGCGGGCTCATTTTTCCGCTCGCTGCGCTCGCCTCCAAATCACAATCGAAAACTTTGGGACACATGTGGAAAAAAAATCCCCTGCCCCGGGACACGCCGAGGCAGGGGATTTGAAAATAATCAAGCCCGACTTTACTTGATGAGGCCGAGCTCCTGACCAGCCTTAGCGAAGGCAGCAATGGCACGGTCGAGCTGCTCAGTGGTATGAGCAGCGGAAATCTGCGTGCGGATACGAGCCTGTTCCTTGGGCACCACGGGGTAGAAGAAGCCCATGGCGTACACGCCGAGCTCGAGCAGGCGATTGCTCATGCGCTGGGAAAGAGCAGCATCACCAATCATCACCGGCACAATGGCGTGACCAGCACCGGCGAGGGTGAAACCGCATTCCTCCATACCCTTGCGGAAGTAGGCGGCGTTGCTCTGCACGCGCTCCACAAGCTCGGTGGATTCCTCGAGGATATCGAGCACCTTGATGGTGGTGGCGGCGATGGCGGGCATCACGCTGTTGGAGAAGAGGTAGGGGCGGGCCTTCTGGCGCAGCATGTCCACAATTTCCTTCTTAGCGGAAATATAACCACCGGAAGCACCACCCAGAGCCTTACCGAAGGTACCGGAGGTGATGTCTACCTTACCGAAGAGACCGCAGTGCTCGTGCGTACCGCGACCACGCTTGCCCAGCACGCCCGTGGCGTGGGATTCGTCGAAGTGCACCAATGCACCGTACTTCTCGGCAAGCTCATGAATCTTGTCCAGACTGGCCACGATACCGTCCATGGAGAACACGCCGTCCGTGGAGATAAGGATGGTGCGGGCACCGGCGGCCTTGGCTTCCTGCAGCTTGGCCTCCAGGTCAGCCATATCGTTGTTGGCATAGCGGTAACGAGCAGCCTTGCAGAGGCGCACACCGTCAATGATGGAAGCGTGGTTCAGGGAGTCGGAGATGATGGCATCTTCCTTACCCAGCAGACCTTCGAACAGACCGCCGTTAGCATCGAAGCAGGAACCGAAGAGGATGGTATCCTCGGTGCCGAGGAAGGCGCTGAGGCGCTCCTCGAGCTGCTGGTGCAGAGTCTGAGTACCGCAGATAAAGCGAACGGAAGCCATACCATAACCCCAGCGGTCAATGGCATCCTTGGCAGCCTTCATAAGCACCGGACTGTTGGCCAGGCCCAGGTAGTTATTGGCGCACATGTTGATGACCTGGCTGCCATCCTTGAGCCCCACTTCGGAGTACTGCTGAGTGTCGATATAGCGTTCCTGCTTGAACAGACCGGCGGCCTTAAGGCCTTCCAGGTCGCTCACCAGACGGTTCTTGAATTCGGGATTGTACATGGTGAAAAAAGTTTCGGCGGGATTGTACTCCCCTTAAAATATATTGTCAATGCCGTAGCATGCCAGAAAATCAATACATACCGGAATTTCTTTGAACAAAGGTACCCGCCCGGGCATCAAGTCTGCATCAGCCAACTCACAGGCCCCGGCAGAAGGAGAAAGCTACCGGAGCAGCAACAGAGGTTCGGTTGAGTTTCATAAGGTAGTAAGTAAAGTTGCCCGCGCGGTTCACCAAAAGGCCGCGCGGGCAACTTTTTACTGGTCTCATCATCAGAAATAAAGCACGATACCCAGCTGCGAATCAATCATCTGGGCATGCCCCTGCATACGCCCTGTAACCGATGAATGGAGCATACAATCCTCACCCAACGGCAGGGAAAGAGAAGCACCGAAACGGTACCCGATTACCTGCCTTTCCGCGCCATACACACGAAATGACTGTGCCGGAGCATCCGCAAAATGAAGTTCCAGTTCAGATTCCGTATCACCCACGATGGCAGTCAATGCACCGTGCACCCCCAGCAGCAGAGATTCACAGCATTTCGTCTCATAGCGCAGTCCGAGAGCAACCTCAGCCAGATCAGCACGCTGCGCGTCCGCATACAAAGATGCCGTACTGCCGGATTCATGATAGGAATCCACCGCAGCAGTCACAGTCTGAATGGCCAGACAGGGCTGTAACACAGACTGCGCATTCAGCGGGATAGCACGAGACACCTGCACTCCGAAATTAATCGAGCAGCCAGACACAGGCGCCACCTCGGCGGAGGTTCCATCCTGCAGGCGGCGAGCCATGGAAAATTCATGCATCCCCACACCGGCAGAGAACAGGAAGCGCCAACCGGCGTCCGCATACAGCGCATAGGCATCCAGATGCGTAACCGTGTCGGTGTGCGTCTCATCGCCATCAGGAGTAATACGCGCCGCACCATTCCCCATTGCAACACCCAGACACAGCTTTTTCCTTACCTGATGCTCCACCATCAGCCGGCCACCCCAGCTGCTGTAATCATAACCGGGAGTACCCGACACTGAACCTGTCTGATTATAAGCATGAATGGCCACGGCCGTGCCATGCTCTCCCGGAAGGCGTTGTGCAGTACCTGCAGCGGCATGCAATTGCTCCAGGTAGGACAATGCATCATCCACCACACTATTGAGCAGCGATGTGTACCCGGCACCATTCACACGATCCATCAACTCACGCATGGCATCCACATCTGCCGAGGCAGCCACCGTCTCCGCCAGCACGGCCAGCTCACCAGAGGTTTGAGCAGGGTCTATGAGGCGTAGAGCCTCATAGGCTGCACGCTGATTGCGGTTCAGCATAGGAGCCAACGAAATACCACTCCCGGAATCTGCGCCGTCATTCATATTCACATGCAACGCTCCGGTCTGAGGATCGAAACTCACATCCCCGTCCGCAAGTCCATCCGGAAGCACGAGCTCCAGCAGCTCCTCATCATACGCCGATGGAAAATCCAACACAACCACGACACCTGAGGAGGCATCCCAATTACTCAAATCAAGGGTGGTGGGCTTGCTGAAATTCGCTACGCCATTCAAGGTGAGTGCACCGCCTGTAATAACTATGGTACCACCATCCAGATTAACGTGCCCATGAATCGTGTTGCCACCGGGTGCCAGTGTAAGGGTCTGTCCGGTGCTCAGATTCAACACCTCGCCCTTCTGAATAGTCACCTCAGCACCTTCCTTCATAGTAATAGAACCGGAGAACTTTTCTAAGCCGCGCAACTCACTATTTCCCACCAGTTCCAGGTGATTCTCAACCGCCAGATTTTTCAGATCGAGCAAAGGTGCCATCCCACGCCCCTTACTACCCAGATACACCATACCGGAGCCGAGTGCCTGAGCATGTTGCACCTGAAGACTACCGGCCGCAACCGTAGTTCCGCCACTGTAGCTGTTAGCAGAGCGAAGCACAGCATCCCCCAGAATCTCAACCCGGGCATTGCCACCAATGTTACCACCCACCCAGGCACTCTGAATCTGCACCAGGCCACCGCTTACCTGCAGGGTATCCACATTCTTATCCACCACCAGGATACCGGAATCCATCCTGATTTCCGGCACGCCCTGCCCCGCAGCCGTCGCAATAGCAGAAACACTCACACAGTGCTCTCCCGTAACCGTATAGACATCGGTATGCAACATGCCGGGGAGACCGGCATGGCCACTGGAGTCAGGCGTAATACTCAAGCCGTGCAGCAGAATGGTGGCATCATGCGCATCAAGTGTGCCACCTGTCAGCAAGTTCACCTCACACCCGGCATCCTGCATGAAGCCGCTCGCACCACCCAGATTACCATAGGCATCCACCATGGTAGCCGCGTGGTATTGCGCCAGAGCAGTGGCATCCACACACCCGCTCAGTCTGAGACACCCGCTATTCTCTATAGGGTTTACCAGCGCCAGCGTGAACCCCTCAATACAGAGGCTGCTGTTTCCGCTGCTGCAGATACCACCACTTCCCAGCGCCTCGGCAGAGGAAATAGTAAGAACGCCATCCTCCAGCACAACACCCCCATTATGCGTATTAGCGCCAGTCAACGCACCCGTCCCGGTCACACGAATGCAGGCACTACCGCAGATATTGCCACCCAATGAACCATTTTCCAGAATCACCGTACCAGCCGATGATGTTACCGCATCGGTGTCCGCATCCACCACGAGGACTCCACCTGTCATCTCAATACGTTCCAGCCCAGGCTGGCATATTTCGCTATACCGAGCTGTATCTGACCCCGTGAGCACATACTCGCTATAATCCACCTCGCCACCGGAAACGGCATAACCATCCGCACCCAGAACCAGGCGATGCTCCCCATGCAGCATAACAGCCCCGGCGGATACACTGCCTCCACGCACCACCTGCAGGCTGCAGGCAGAGCTCTGCGCATAACCACTGGCCGGACTGGAGCCACCTATGCGAGTTGCCTCATCTTCCTGCAACGGAAGAGCAGATGCATCAAACTCACCCAGCAGCGTCAGATTTCCGGTATTACTGATTATCCCGGCAAGCCGGACAGACGCAGTACCACTCACCCGATTCTCTCCACTGAACGAGGTATTGAGCAAACCGCCTGTGGCTGTAAGGGCACAATTACTGCAACTCCCGCTCAATTCACCACTGGTCAGAACAAGTTCGCCACCGGTAGACGCAACCCGCGCACTTTCATCCACCAGGAGTCTTCCGCCACTCATGGTGATACTCTGCAAAGCATTGCCGGCTATCGACCGAATGGTGCTGACAGATACACTGTGCTCTGCCCCCACATGGTACTGCCCATAATGCACCCCTGCCCCTATTTCACAGCGGCCGTCAGCACCCAGCTCCACCGCACTTCCGCGGAACAGGAAAGTGGCCGAGCCACCAATGCTGCCGCATCCATTTGTCAATTCTATAAAAGTGCCGGCATCACGCTGAAAGCCACTGTTTCCACCCGCATTGCCATATACATCCACCAACTCCGCATTCCGGCTCACGGCAAGAGCTGTCAGGTCAAAGACACCCTCCAGGCTCAAAGTGCCGGAATTAGAAATCTGACGAGAAAGGTGAAGCACATCTTCTGCCCTCAACTCTGCATTGCCACTACAAATAATCCGAGCAGAACCCACAGCATCCAGGCGCAGGCTCCCGCTCTGCAGATCGATGCATCCAGTGTAGTTTCCGGCATGGGACAAGATGGCATCGCCTCGCACCTGAATGGAATTAGCAATCGCCAGATTCCCCAGCTCCAGCCGTCCTCCCTGCATGACAACAGATCCCTCGCCCAAAGCCCGGGCATGCTCAATGGTGAGACAGCCAGACGATACAACAGAGTTTCCGGTGTAACTCGATGCCTTACACAGCTTCACTTCACCCTGCACCTGAATACCACCGGTTCCGGTCAGCTCCATATCCACCGTTCCACCTTTCAACAACGCGACCTCAGCCAGACGAAGAGAACCACCACTCAGGACACCAGACTCCAGGGCCAGTTTCCCCTGGTACTGATTGCCATCCACAATGGCAACATCTCCCTGCACCCGGATAGCATTCTCCACAATTCTGCCAGCCAGATTAAGCACACCGCCACGCAGCGTAACATCGCCACTCCCCAGTGCAGATGAATGCAGCGTGGTGAGTGTGCCACCTGTCAGAGTCGAGCCCCCGGTGTAGTCATTCGCCGTGGCAACAACAAGCTCTCCTGCGCCTGACTTCTCCAGTTCTGCGGCACCGGAAATACAACCAGTACCCTTCATAGAGACCACTCCATCTGCATTACCTACCACAACCCTACCCGGCAGAAGTTCACCCACCAGGTTAATCTCTGCCGGATGAGTGATACATACTTCATCGCCCGCCAGGAAATTACTGTTGGTATCCGGCCCTGCCCAACTCAGCTCCACATGGCCCGAGCCTGCGATCCAATTCCCACTTTCAGGAAGCCACACCAGGCTTGCAGATTCTGTTCGGGGTAATGTGCGCCATCCATCTGCCACGTAGCCCCACATATCCCCGCCGCGGGATTCCGTACACATGGCATCACCATTAGCCAGCACCTGATTCACTTGCAGACCTGCACTGTTTTCCACCAGGCAGTACCAGCCGCGCAGCATGTCCTCCCGGCAGTACACAACATCAAGGCTCTGCAAGGTGACCTCTGAGGAATCAGATAGAGACAGCAAAGCAGACTGGCGGTTGATATCGTTCAGCTGCAGCTCCCAACTGACGGCCACAGCACGGGCGGATACCGAGTTCGAGCCGCTGAAGCAAGCTTCTCCCGTGCTCAGATTACCACTCACAGTCAATGTACCGCTTTCCAGCGTCAACTCCTGAACAGCAAGACTTCCCGTGTAATTCAGCGTGGCATTATTCACCTCAATCGTGGTCAATTCCGCATCGGATATCAAATTCAGCACACCACCCAGCACACGAAAAGAACAGCCGGAATCCAGCGCGCCGACAAAACTCTGGGTTCCTGCTCCTTTCTTAACTACTGTGAGCGGCCCCAGAATATCTCCATAAAAAGAGTGACGCCCGGCAGCATCAATGGTAAGGGTATGATTCTTCCGGGCAATATAAAAAGCCAGACCACATGAATGCTCCATGCTGGTTGTATCTTCCTTGAGGTTTCCGCTGTACAGATAAGCGGCGGGGGCAATGTACTCCGGGGCATCCAGCCCACCTACACATACATCTCCATTCACCCCGAACGCCACCACAAAGAGACAATCCTCCGCGCAATACCCAGCCACATCCAGAGTCAGACTCCCCTTCATATTCATTCCTCCGGACTCCAGAATCACGGCATTATCATACCGTCCGTCTCCATCCCACGCTGCGCTGTAATTGCATATGGTCAGATTCCCCTCAAAGTCATCTGCAGCCCCATCTGCAAGCCTGAACAATTGCAAAGTATTGGTCGATGTGCCCTCTAATACTAAATCCCCATTTCCGACCACATGCAATATATCTGTATAACTTGCTGCTGCTGCATCCAACCCGTTGTAGTACACATTCAGTGTGCCTCCCTGCGTGCCGGTATCCACGCGCTCCAGAAGGTGCTCGTATACCCCCGCGGCCGACTTATCATCAACAAGCTGCACAAACTGCCCATCAACCGATACCTGTGAAGCCACCGTCTTCTCCTCCAACGCAACCAGACAGGATATCAACAACGCAAGCGCTCGATTTATTTTCATGATCCGACTTTATATCACTTTGCCATTCACGCAGTATAAACGCGTTAGGATTTTCTGAACGATACCCATTATTGTAGCGCATAACATTTTGTCAAGAATGATAGCTTGTAACACAAAAGTCTCCCCGGCTGCAAATTGGAGCGTACAACGAGAACACTCGCGAAACAGAGCTTTTATTTTGCAGAATCCATGCCGCTTTTGGCTTTACAATATAACGGTGTATGTTATATTAGTTTCCGCATGAATACGGAAATCCTTCAGAAGGCCGCCAACCAGGCCCGAGGTCTTGCCATCGATGCCATTTACGACAAAGCATCCGGTCATATGGGTCTGCCCCTGGGCTGCGCCGAAATCGGTGCCATTCTTTATGGCGAACTGCTTAATGTAAATCCCTCCGAGCCGGAGTGGCTCAACCGTGACCGCTTCATCCTTTCTGGCGGCCATGGTTCCATGTTCCTTTACAGCTGGCTGCACCTGAGCGGCTTTGAGGTAAGCATGGACGATGTGAAGGCTTTCCGCGCCAAGGGCTCCAACACCCCCGGTCACCCGGAATACGGCTGCTGCCCCGGCGTGGAGTGCACCACCGGCCCGCTGGGTCAGGGCATCGCCAACGCCGTAGGCTTCGCTATTTCCAGCAAGCACGCTGCTGCCCGTTTCAACACCCCGGAGCACGAGATTTTCACCAACAATGTCTACTGTCTGGCTGGTGACGGCTGCATTCAGGAAGGCATTTCCCGCGAGGCTGCCGCCATCGCCAGCACACTGAAGCTCGACAACCTCATTCTGATTTACGACTCCAACGGCATCACCCTCGATGCCCCTATCGAAGTGACCCAGGTTGACGACATTGCCGCCTGTTTCACTGCCCAGGGTTGGGATACCTTCACCATCGATGGCCACAACATGGACGAGGTGGAAAAGACCCTCCGCGTATGCCGCCTGGAGAAGAACGGCCGCCCGAAGCTCATCATCGCCAAGACCACCATCGCCAAGGGTGTGCCCGGTTTCGAAGGCACCACCAAGGGCCACGGTGAAGGTGGCGCCAAGCTCTGGGCCGAAGCCCACGCCAACTGGGGTCTGCCCACTGACCAGCAATACTACGTTTCCGATGATGTACGCGCCTATATGGCCGAGCTCAAAACTCAGCGCGAAGCCGCTTACGCCGAATGGGAAGCCACTTTCGCCGCCTGGAGCGCCGCAAACCCCGAAAAGGCCGCCGAGCTGGCCGCCTGTGTTGACCTGGCAGCCAATGGCCTGTGTGCCGAGGCCAGCAACGCTCTGATTCCCACCTGGGCCCCCGGTGCCAAGGAAGCCACCCGCTCCTCCGGCGCAGTAGCCCAGAACGCCATCGGCTCTGCCTGCACCGGTCTTCTTTCCACCAGCGCTGACCTGTTCTCCTCCAACAAGAACTATCTGAAGGGCGCAGGTGACTTCTCCGCCACAGACTACACCGGCCGCAACTTCTGGTTCGGCATCCGCGAGCACGCTATGGCCGCCATCTGCAACGGCATCGCCTACGACGGTATCTTCCGCGTATCCGCCGGCACTTTCTGCGTATTCGTAGACTACATGCGCGCCAGCATCCGCGTGGCTGCCCTGTCCCACCTCCCCGTCACCTATGTACTCACTCACGACTCCGTAGCCGTAGGCGAGGACGGCCCGACCCACCAGCCGGTGGAAACCGTAACCGGTCTGCGCGTCATCCCGAATCTGGACGTGGTGCGCCCGGCCGACGAAGAAGAAGCCGCCGGTGCCTGGATGTGCGCCATGGAGCGCAAGGACGGCCCCACCGCCCTCATCTTCACCCGCCAGAATATCCCCACCCTCACCAGCGTGGTGGAAATCTCTGCCGAAGACCGCCGCATGGGCACCATGAAGGGCGCTTACATTGCCCTGAAGGAGCAGACCGAACAGCCCGGCACCATCATCATTTCTTCCGGCTCCGAGCTCATCCTGGCTCTGCAGGCCGCCAAGGAACTGGGCCCGGACGTGCGCGTGGTTTCCATGCCCTCCATGTTCCGCTTCAACAAGCAGACCGCCGCCTACCAGGAGAGCATCCTGCCCGCTTCCTGTACACGACGTCTGGCTATTGAGGCCGGCAAGACCGACCTCTGGTACCGTTACGTAGGCCCGCAGGGCTGCATCATCGGCATCGACTCCTACGGTTTCTCCGCCCCCGGCGATGTGGTACTGCACGACCTGGGCATGAATGTAGAGAACATCATTGCTCACGCCAAGGCTCTGTAAAACCGCAAATCCGTATTTTTCGAAAAGCGCTGCTCAACCGGGCAGCGCTTTTCTTTTCCCGGCTCGAGTGTCATTATTCACTCTTCCTTATGCACTATTCACTTATTTTGGCTTGTCATAAGGGGGCTTTGCCCGTATAATACGGTCAGCATGTCAGGCAAACGCTTTTTCACCCCCCTACGTTGGTTTACGTTAGGGCTCCTCGGCGTAGGAGCCATAGCGGCGGGGATTATTGCCTACATGAACAGCGATGGCGATGAAACGCCCGTATCTCCCGCCATTGCAGGACTTTACGGGCAGGATGTTCCCACCTCTTCCCTGCCGGAAAAACTGTTACCCGGCATGATTCTGCTCACACCTCACCAGCTGGCACTTATTCCTCTGGTGGATGGTTTCCAATCCCCCTGCGGCACAGCCAGCGGCGGTTTCACTTATGATGCCCAGCCCTTCAACACACTGAACTCCAATCGTGGAGGACACCACAGCGGCAGTGATATCAACGGTATCGGCGGCGAAGACTCTGACCTGGGCATGGCAGTTCACGCGGCAGCCCGTGGCCTGGTCGTATACTGCGGCGAGCCGTCCCCCGCCTGGGGTAATGTGGTCATACTTGCCCACCGTCTGCCGAATGATTCCCGCATCATCCAGACCCTTTATGCCCACCTGGATAAGAGCATTGTACGCCAGGGTCAGTTCATCAGCCGAGGGGAACCCATCGGCACCGTTGGCACTGCCCATGGCAATTACAAGGCCCACCTGCATTTCGAGGCTATCTCCTCCTACTGCACCGAAGCCGGCCAGCCGGCCTATCATCAGGGTGGCACCATGAACCGCCTTAACCCCCAGAAACTTCTCGCTAGTTACCCGGCACCCGCCGTGCCGGATCCGTATGAAACCGTACGCCGCCTGCGCGTGCGCGAAGCTGCCATGCAGCAACCCTCAGCCCCTGCAGCTCCGCTGCCCGATGGAGCCATTCCCGTAAACCCCACACAATTTCTATAAAACCATTTTGTTATGAAACGCAACATTCTTCTTTTCCTCTGCGCATTCCTGGCCACACTCGGAGTGTGTGCCGGCGTATTCATGCTGTTAAAGCATCGCGCCAACATTCAGGCAGAAGAAGCAGCTGCCCAGGCAGCCGCAACCGCCACTCCGGAGCCCGTTCCTGCTCCTTCCCCCACTGAGGAGCCCATTGGTGAACCCGAGCCGACTCCTGCCCCGGTTGTAGAGCCCACTCCCGAGCCCGCACCGGTTGTGGAACCGGAACCGGCGCCCGCAGAAACAGAGCCCGCACCGGAGGCCGAACCTGAGCCCGCACCCACCCCGGCGCCGGAGGAACTGAAGCTGCGCGAAACACCTCGCAATGCCGAACACAAGAGTGCTCTGACCGCCGCCGCTGTGCTGGAGGCAAAGGATCCGGCAGCCGCCCTCAAGAACCTGCTGGAAAAGGGTGAAATCACCCCCGAAGCAGCTGAACAGCTAGCCGCCTGGGGCAGCAAGAACAGGATTAAGGCCGTGGAGGAAGTGGGCAACAGCCGCCGTCCGAATGGCGACCGCGTAACCCGCTACCGCCTTGTTTCCGAAAATGGCGGCGCTGACCTGCTCATTGACGTTGTTTCACAGAAGGGCGGCAAAACCTTCATTGAATCTGCCAAGTTCTCATCCTCCGATAAGACCAAACTGGAACCCGGCGCAGACTCCATCACTGTGGCTGAAGGCTTTGTGGAAGCCGTACGCCGCGGCGATATGGTAGTGGCCCGCAGCATGGTCACTGGCACTGAAGTATCTGACGCCACCGTAGCTGGTCTCTGCATGATTTTTGAGGAAGGCGAGTTCAAGCTCCGTGAGCAGGCTCCCATCCGCAACACATTCACCACAGCCAACAACGCCGGCTACCTGGTGTATGTGCTCTCCCCCATTTCCACGCGTCCGGCTAATGTCGGCATCGAGCTCACCCGTATCGGTGAGCAGGACTGGCGCATCAAGGCTGTTGCTCTGGATGCCCTGCTGAGCAGCTACGAGAGCATTGCCTCTGATGAAGGCGGCCACTACTTCCCCATCGTGAAGAACCCCAAGGGCGGTGACTCGCTTGCTCTGTTCTTCGCGTTCAACGAATTTGAGCTCACTCCCCGCTCCATGCGCCAGCTGCAGATTGTGGCTGAGCTGCTGAAGGCCAGCAAGGGCGTGCTCCAAATCAGCGGCCACACCGATGACGTGGGCTCCGAGAAGTACAATCTGCAGCTCTCCATCCGCCGTGCTGAGGCGGTGAAGACCGCTCTGGTTTCCTTCGGCGTGGATGAAAAGCAGATTTCCACCGAGGGTATGGGCAAGACCCAACCCCGCCGCTTCTATACCACAGAGGACACCACCGAGCAGATTGATTACATCCGCGGTGAGAACCGCCGCGCTGAAATCTACCTCGACTTCGAGTCCTGATAAATCCTTCCTATTCATCCGCCCCTCCTGTCCGGTGGGGCGGATTTCTGTTTTCACCCTATGCACGATTACGCCGCCGAGCTCAACTCCGAACAATACGCCGCCGTCACCACCACTGCCGCGCAATCCCTGGTCATTGCCGGGGCAGGCAGTGGCAAAACCCGCACCCTCACCTACCGGGTAGCCTGGTTGCTGGAGCATGGCGTGGCCCCCTGGCGCATTCTGCTGCTGACCTTCACCAACAAAGCCGCACGCGAAATGCTGGAGCGCGTCACCCAGCTCACCGGGGCAGATGCCGGCCAGCTCTGGAGCGGCACTTTCCATTCCATTGCCAACCGCCTGCTGCGCCGCCATGCGGAGCGTCTGGGCTACCTGCCCGGGTTCACCATCTTTGATTCCGATGACCAGAAGGCCCTCATGAAGAGCCTGGTGAAGCAATTTGCCGGCAAGATGACCAAGGCAGACCGCTTCCCGAAGCCGGAGCTGCTGCTCTCCCTGCACAGCCTGGCAGTAAACACCGCCACCGACTGGCACCGCGTGCTCAGCAATGAGTATGCCTACCTGGAACAGCACGAGGATATCATCGAAAAAATCTACAACGAGTACACCGCCCGCAAGAAGGTGCTCAATGTGATGGATTTTGATGACCTGCTCACCAATCTGCTGCGCCTGCTGGAAGAACACGCCGACATACGCGGCGACCTGCAAAGCCGCTTCCGCCATGTGCTGGTGGATGAGTACCAGGACACCAACACCCCGCAGGACCGCATTGTGCAGCTCCTGGCAGGCGGCCCCGGCAGCAGCCTCATGGCCGTGGGCGATGATGCGCAGAGCATCTACTCCTGGCGCGGGGCCGATGTGGAGCACATCCTGCGCTTCCGCGAAACTTATCCGCAGGCAGAGATTTACCGGATTACCACGAATTACCGCAGTCTCCCCCCCATTCTGGAGCTTTCCAATGCAGCCATTGCGCAGAATGAGAACCAGATTCCCAAAGACCTGCAGGCGGCCCGCAGCGGCAGCCATTTCAAGCCCGTGGTCATTCCCGCACCGGATAACCGCACCGAAGCCGCCTGGGTTGCCCGCCGCATTGACGCGCTGATGGGCGATGGGATTCCCGGCAAGGATATTGCCGTGCTGTACCGCGCCCACTTCCACAGCATGGACGTGCAGATGGAGCTGACCCGCGCGCACATTCCATTCCGCATCACCAGCGGTCTGCGTTTTTTCGAGCAGGCTCACGTGAAAGATGTGATTGCCTTCCTGCGCCTGCTCTGCAACCCGAGGGATGAAATCGCTTTCCGCCGCATTGCCGGCACCTTCCCCCGCGTGGGCGATGCCACGGCTGGCCGCATCTGGGCCCAGTGGCTGGCCGCATACGAGAAATGGGCGGCTGCCCACCCCGATACAGTCATCCTCACCGAGCCGCACAGCAAGGTGTTTGCCGAACCTGCCGTGAAGGTGGCCCCGGCGGTGCGCCCGCATTGGAACGGCTTCCTGGCACTCATGGATTCCCTGCACCCGGAAGAGCACTGCCTGCTGCCTGCCGAGCTGGTGCGCCAGGTCATCACCTATCTGAATCCCTACTTCACCCACACTTACGATAATTTCGACGAACGCTCCGAGGACCTGGCCCAGATTACCCGTAACCTGGGCACAGAGGAGAATCTGGAGGAGTTCCTGGCCAGCGTGGCCCTGCTCAGCGAGGTGGATTCCCCCACCACACCGGATGACGATACCGTCACCCTTTCCACCATTCACCAGGCCAAGGGGCTGGAGTGGAAGATTGTCTTCATTATCTTCCTGGGCGAGGGCCAGTTCCCCCACAAACGGGTCATTGAAAGCGGCTCCACCGCGGATATCGAGGAGGAAACGCGCCTGTTCTACGTGGCCGTCACCCGCGCGCAGGACCAGCTCTACCTCTCCTTCCCTCGCTACAATGGCCGCAGCTATGATGCCCAGTTCTCACCACCTTCACGCTTCCTGACCACCCTGCCACAGGAGCTCATCCAGCTGTGGAGCGATTGATTTTCCTCCCCTTCCCCCACTTCCGGTAATAAATTTTACAACTTCGCATAATATTTTTGAACAATTGTTCTATTCTATAGCATCAAACCTGCATGATGAATAATAATCTTACTACAAAATTCATGGAAGGCCTGCAAGCCTCGCAGAAGGCAGCGCAGTCTGCCGGGCGGGCTCAGATTTACCCGGCAGAGCTGCTGCTGGCGCTGATGCAGCAGGAAGGCGGCGTGTTGAGCGCCGTGCTGACTCGCGCTGGTGTGGATTCTGCCCGCCTGCAGCGCGAGCTGGAGCAGCAGCTGGAGCGCCAGCCGCGGCAGCGCGGCGGCGTAGCGCAGAGCCCGGGCATCGGGCCGGAGCTGGATCGCGTGCTGAACGCCGCAGAGCAGCAGCGCAAGGCCATGGGCGATGATTTCCTGAGCGTGGAGCACTTTGTGCTGGGCGTTTTCGAGGCGGATGGCACCCTCTCCCCCATTCTGGAGAACTGCGGCCTGAGCAAGGCTAAATATCTGGAAGCCCTGAAGGATGTGCGCGGCAACCAGCGCATCACCGACCAGGACCCGGAGCAGAAATACCAGACCCTGGAAAAATACGGCACCGACCTGACCGCCCGCGCCCGCCAGGGCAAAATTGACCCGGTCATTGGCCGCGATGCAGAGATTCGCCGGGTGCTTCAGATTCTTTCCCGCCGCACCAAG
>JAGBZE010000130.1 GCA_017628435.1 Akkermansia sp. | reverse complement strand
GATTAATGATTAATGATTAATGATTAGTGAAAAAATTCCGCGGGCTATAGCCCGACTGTATCCCCATTAATCATTAGTCATCAATCACTCATCATTCTACAATGTGAGCTGGTAGTCCACCACATCCAGCAGGCGGCCGAATTTACAGCCCACCTGGGTAAAATGCGAAACCTGCCGGAAGCCATGGCACTGGTGAAAAGAGCAGCTCTTCTCATTTTCCCGGGTAATGCAGGCGATAAGCACCCGGCAACCTGCGCGGCGGCAGTCGGCCACCAGCCGCTCCAGCAGTCTGTGGCCTATGCCCTGCCCGCAACACTCCGGAGCCAGATAGATGGAAATCTCCCAGGTGCCGACATAGGCAGCGCGTTCTTTCCACGCATGCGCATAGGCATAGCCGCGCACCTGCCCGGCTTCCTCCCACACCAGGAAAGGATAGACGGCGGAGACCTGCTCAATTCTGGCGCGCATATCCGCCACGCTCAGCGGCGTGGATTCGAAGGAAATTGTGGTTTCCTGAATATAGTAGTTGTATATTCCGGCCAGGGCCGCGGCATCTTCGCTGCAAACAGGTCGTATCATCGTTTCCTCCTTTCTCCTATGGAATGCGAAAAGCCCGAGGCGTTAACCTCGGGCTTTTCTGAGCATCCCCACGCGGATTCGAACCGCGGTTCTATGACTGAGAATCATATGTCCTAACCCCTAGACGATGGGGACTTTCTTATGATGCTCGCAGCGTGGCTGCGGGCACATTGTACACACGTTCCCCATTCGAGTCAAGACGAAAA
Organism: Akkermansia sp.; assembly: GCA_017628435.1. GTDB lineage: Bacteria > Verrucomicrobiota > Verrucomicrobiia > Verrucomicrobiales > Akkermansiaceae > Akkermansia. Next base: position 9,489 of record JAGBZE010000130.1, on the reverse strand, counting down.
TCGCATTTTTGGCAATTTTTCCTTAAAAAACTAGTCCAAAGTGGCAAATTGAAGGTGCATCCAGTCAAAATTCCGCTCCCGGCCCAGCGAAACAGCCCCGTGACTCTCCCAGATCTGCCACCATTTTTCACAATCCGGGTGCGAAAGCGAAGCCCGGGGCGCTTTGAGAGCATAGGCATTGGCGCGCGGGGCGAAATCCAGTGCAATTCCCCAGGCATGCATAGAAAGCGCCCTCCCGCTTGCCGTGGGGCGGTTATTATAGCTGCCGCCATACACATCCAGCCCCAGGCGCCGGATCTCCTGAATGCCGTAATGCGCCAATACCTCTTCAAGGGCAGCCTTCACATGCCCGGCAATGCGCTTGTGCACGCGGATGCTTCGCACGGGATTCCCCTCAAAATAGAGCGGATAGGCGGGGAGGACGCTCTGAAGATTCTCCTCGCAGCCGGGGGCACCAAACAGACTCTTGCCGCTGCGCACCTCTGCCTGCCCCGGCCAGACAGGACGCTCCTTGATCCCAAGGGCAGTAGATATGGCACGCAACGTCTGCGGCCCCATGATACCATCTGCCGGCACCCCCAGGTGCTGCTGAATCTGCTGTATGGTCTTCTTCATCTGGCGGAATCAGCGTGGTGTTCAATAGCAGACAAGCGGGTATCCATGGCCCGCAGAATCTCCACCGTCTGGGCGGCGGTGGTTGCCTGGTCCCGGGCAAGCTGGCGGAAATCACAATACACAAAGCACACCAGGGCAAAACCGCCGAAGGTGATAATCTCCCGAGTATATTCACGGGTCAAAGTCAGGTAGTCGCGGAATGGTTTACACATGCCTGTGATATACACCCACCGCCCCGCTCTGCGCAAGAAATCACTAAAAGCAGGAACCGCCTTCCGTAGCGGAAAGCGGTTCCGGGTATCAGATTTGTCTTGACTCTCAAATGCCGGCAGGAGTTGCAGCAGGAGCCGGAGCTGCAGCGGGAGCAGCAGGGGCTGCCGGGGCAACCGGAGCAGCCGGTGCCGGCTGCGGGTTAGTGGTGGGCGGAGCCTCGGGCGGCGTATAGGTGTAGTACACCTGGCCATCCACACTGGCGTGATACTGGCCACCGGGCACAATGCTGATGCCCAGCGTCTTACCGGCGTAGTTAGCAGGCGGGTTCACCTTGTAGCGGCGAATTTCCGGCTGGCCCTCCTTATCGGGGTCACGCACAATGATGGTAATCGGGCCCTTGATGGGGGCTACCTGTTCGCGGGGAGTCACAGCGCTGGCACCGCCAGTCAGCTCACCACAGGGGAATTCCACACCAGCGGCATCGCGGGCTTCCACCAGAATACGGCCGGGGGTAGTGTTGGTAATCTTCACGGAGTAGCTCATCACGCCTCCAGGAGTGGGCATGGGAGCCACGGCAGCCATGTTGGGCACCATGGTGGGGGGCGGAGTTACAGCTTCGCCACTGGCATACACGTTGCCATCCACGCTGGCATGGTACTTACCGCCGGGAATGATGCTGACGCCCACGGTCTGACCAGCATAATATGCCGGGGGATTCACCTTAAAGCGGCGAATCTCGGGGGCGCCTTCCTTATCGGGGTCACGCACCACAATGGTGATGGGGCCCACGATGGGGTCTGCCTGCTCCATCGGGGTGGTGCAGCTGCGGCCACCATCCATGAAACCGCAGGGATAAATCATACCGGCAGCATCCTGAGCCTCCACAAAAATCTTGCCGGGCGTGCTGTTGGTAATCTGCACAGAATAATTCATGGGCACACCGGCACCGGGCATGGTGGGAGCCATGGACACTCCGGGAGTCATGGACGCACTCGGCTCCATACCGACAGATGCCTGACCAGGGGTGGCCGTCTGGTGAATATAGGTGGACTGCGTATCAGCCACGGCCGGAATCATCGGCGTAGGAACTGCCGGCTGAGTGGGAGCATACATCCCTGCCACAGAGTTGGCCACCGTCGGCCCCAGTGCATAGGGATTTGCCTGCGGCTGCCCGGCATACTGGGCCACCTGGTTATCAAAAGCGGCGTTCACATCATCGCCCCCCACGGCTACGGCAGCCTGACCGGGAAGCGCAAGGTACTGTGCAGGCTTGGCAGTCTGCGGCTTGGTCACAACGCTGGCACGGTTGGTCACAACAGTGTCATCAGTCGAACTACAGGAGGCCAGCACCAGGGCAGCACTGGCTACAAGACAGTATTTCTTCTTCATGCTGACACAGAAAATATCATAAATGACAGTAAAAATCAAGAACAATGTGAGCGCCCTGCACAAATTGCCGGGCAACGGGCAAAATGAGCTTGCGAGCGCAGGTAAACGGTGCTAGAATGCAGGCAAATGGGTATGCTGGCTAACAAACTGCGCCGGGGATGGAAAAACACGCGCCTTTTTCTGGCGCAGGGGATGATTGACCCGCTGCCCGTGCGGCATGCGCTGAGGGGATACACTCTGGGCAAAGCCGGGCGGGATTTGAAAGCCGCCACAGACGTGGCACTGGTAGGTCTGCCGCAGGGCATGGCCTTTGCCGCCATGGCCGGGTTGGACAGCATCTACGGTATCATGGCCGCCACGGTCGGTACCTTCATAGCCCCGCTGTTCACACGCTGCAGTCTCACTGTCAGCGGCCCGAGCAACGCCACGGCCTTCATGCTTGCCAGTTTCTTCCTGGCCTCTTCCCCCGGCATCCAGAGCCAGCCGCATATCTTTGTGCCGCTCATTGTATTCCTGGCCGGTCTGCTCTGCGTTATCGGAGCCTTCGTGAAAGCCACGGAGATGCTGCAATTCGTGAGCCGCAGTGTGCTGGTGGGCTATGTCACCGGCGCCGCCACCCTCATCATCGCCTCACAGGCGCGGTATGTGATGGGCATCAATGATGTGGATGCAGGCAGCTCCTTCTTCACCATGAGCAGTGCCATCCTGAACAACCTGCACATGGTGCAGTGGCAGCCCATTGTGCTGGGCGTGCTCAGCTTTGCGCTGTTCATCCCGCTGAAGAAATACCTGAAGCGTCTGCCCACCTTCGCGGTGATTCTGCTGGTCATGAGCGCGCTGAACTGGGTGCTCAGCCAGCCCTGGACCGGTGGTCACTTTGCCGGGGTACGCATGCTGCGCGATTTCACTATGAGCGACCTGAGCTGCCGTCCGCCCGCATTGTGGGAGCTGCCGGAATACCTCAATGAACTCATTCCGGTCATTGTGGGTATTGCCTTCCTCTCCACCCTGGAGCAGACCGTGATGAGCAAAACCCTCTCTGCCAAAACCGGCGAACCGCTCAACCTGAACCAGGATACTTTCGCCGTGGGCATGGCCAACATGGGCTCCGCCCTCACCACCTCACTTCCCTGCTCAGCCTCGCTTACGCGCTCCATGCTCAACTACACCGCCGGGGCAGCCACGCGCTTTGCCGGTGTATACTGCGGCCTTATCTGCCTGGGTATCACCTTCATACTGGCCAATTTCCCGCTCATCTCCAAAATTCCGCACAGCGTGCTGGCCGCGCTGGTGCTGGCCAATGCCATCTCGCTGTACGACAAGAAGCTGCTGCGTATCTGCTTCCGCTCCACCCCGGGAGATGCGCTGGTGCTCTGCGTCACCTTTGTAGCGGCGCTGCTGCTGCCGCTGCACATTGCCATCTTCGTGGGCGTGGTCATCTCCGTCTCCCTGTTCCTGCGCAAGGCCGCCAAGCCGGAGCTGGTGGAATACACCTTTGACGATGCCGGCACGCTGCGCGAGCTCACCCGCTCGGAGAACCGCCTGCCGCAGATTTCCATCGTGCACGTGGAGGGCGATATCTTCTTCGGCGCTGCCGATTTGTTCCGCCGCCAGGTAGCCCGCATTGCCGAGGATCCCAGCCTGGCCGTGGTGGTGCTGCGCATGCGCAATGCCCGCAATCTGGATGCCACCTCGGTCTGCGCACTGGAGGAGCTTATCCGTTTCATCCGCGAGAAAGGGCGCCACATCATCATCTCCGGTGCCAGCCGAGAGGTATTCCGCATTCTGCGCAAGAGCGGTGTGCTGAACCTGCTGCAGGAGGGGTGCGCCAGGCATGAGAGCAACATCTTCCTGATTGAGCCGAAAAATCCGAACATGCCCACCCGCAAGGCGCTTATGCGAGCCCAGCAGGTACTCGGCACCAGACAGGCAGATATTTCCATCTACACCACGCAGACCAAATGAGCATTCCCCACGCGCAGGAAATGGCTCAGGCTCTGGTGGACTGGTTCGCCACGCAGGGACGCGACTATCCCTGGCGGCGCACCACTGATCCCTGGGCCATTCTGGTGAGCGAAATCATGCTCCAACAGACCACTATTCCCACCGTGCTGGGGCGCTATGAGCAATGGATGCAGCAATTCCCCACCCCGGCAGACCTGGCCGCCGCCACAGAGGAGGAGGCCCTGCGCTCCTGGGAAGGGCTGGGCTATTACCGCCGGGTGCGCGCCCTGCAGGCCGCCGCTAAAAGCATCTGCCTAAACCTCAGCGGCAAATTTCCCACCACAGAAACCGAAATCCGCGCGCTGCCCGGCATCGGCGACTACACCGTGGGAGCCGTACTCAGCTTCGCCTTCAACCACCCCGCCCCACTGGTGGATGCCAATGTATCCCGCGTGTTCGCCCGCCTGTTCAATGACTCCACCCCGGTAGACTCCCCCGCAGGCAGAAAGCAGCATTGGAAACTCGCCGCCGAAATGGTGCACCCCACTAACCCGCGTACCTATAATTCCGCCATCATGGAGCTGGGGCAGACCATCTGCACCAGCGGCAGGCCGGATTGCCTGCTCTGCCCGCTGCGCCCGTGGTGCCAGGCAGAACAGCCGGAGAATCTGCCGGTGAAACTACCGAAGAAGGAAATCACCACCATGGAGCATCACGATATCTTCCTGCTCGCAGAAGCCGGACTGCTCCTGGAAAAGCAGGCCGGCAACAAGCGCCACGCCGGCATGTACCGCCTCCCCCGCCGCAGCGCAGAGCACTGCGCCACCCTCCCCCACCTGGCAGACCAGAAATACAGCATCACCCGCTACAAGGTCACCCGCCACCTCTACCGCGCTGCTGAGGATGAACCCCTCCTGCCCGGTGAGGAATTCATCCCCCTCTCCCGGCTGGGTGACACCCCCATGGCCTCCCCGGACCGGAAGCTGGTGGTCAAATATACATAAAGCCCCCCCTTCCGAGGGCTGCTCTGGCTGTACATCGCATTTCCTATGCGATGCGCCTTTATAACAAAATAATGATGTGTTAGCCACCTTTTGCAATGAAGATCACACACACCATTCTTCTTGCGTTTTATTTACATAGGAGTATTTCTAATGCTTTTCCTGCCAATTATGAGCAACTCGTTCACCCCTTACATTAAAATTCAAATACCGCCCATTACTCCATACTTTGTATCGCTATCTATATTCATATAAGCACACTTCAGACCTGCACCATAATGGTACAATTTTTCAACAATGCGCCCTCAGAAAAAGTATCAGCATCAGGCGTTTGGGCATTTTTCAGCTGTACATCGCATAGGAAATGCGATATACTGCGCACGTGGCGGTGCAGAGTATGCTTTCCAGCGCGCGAGGAACAATTCTGCAGCGGCACGCAAAACAAAACAAACACATATACATACAACCAAATATATGAAACTACACTTACCCAAAATGCTGCTCACTGCGGTGATTGCCGCAGTGGTGTGCGTTCCGCAAGTGCTGGCCGATGCTTCGTATACCTCGACATATACATCGGGTATAAACAAAGATTTCCAGAATTTTAAGCTCGACGGCACCGAGACAACATCATCAGGCAACGGTCTCAGTCTCAGCGGTGTAAGCGGCACCATTGAGATCAGCGGCACCGCCACAGGCAGCCAGAACATCTCTAACCTGAACACGGCCTCCAACAACGGCGGCTATGGTGGTCGAGTCAAAGTCAGCAATGTAGCAGACGACGTTAAGCTGATATTCAACGACGGCGTAGAAGTCGATACATCGGATTTTAAGACCAAGACCGGTCTTCAGGTCACATTTGACAATGCCAGTTTCTACGGCGGAACATTCAATTTCGATGTAGAAATTGGTAATGGAGGAGCCCGTGTAAACGGCGGTTCCACCGCCCCCAACAATTTCACTGGGAAATTAACCGGCGCCGGCACCATGTACCTCGCCGCTGGCAACGCATGGAACTTCACAGGTGACATCAGTAGCTTCACAGGGACCTGGTCCTCCACTGGAAGTGACAACAGAAAAGCTCTCACCCTGGGTGGAACTGGAATAGCATGCGGCAATACAGGCATTAACGGTAACATTGGTCGCTCAGATTTAAAGGAACTGAATGTCACCCTGAGCTACAATAATACATACAATGTTAATGGCAACATTTACACGGAAGCACTGACCGTCGGGAATACCGGAACAGCCGTCATCAAGGGTCAGACCGTCGTTATCGACAGACTGACAATTAACAGCGGAGCCACTGCCTCGCTTGGCGCTGCTGGCGAAGAGGGTGAAACCGTCGTCAAGATTGCCAATACCATCACCAATAATGGTACTCTTAATGTAAACAAGGGTCTTCGTTTTGATTCATCCACCATTAGCAAGGTGACGGTCGGCGGTGAATTGGAGCATGAAACACACGGTTTCCGTGTTGGTGAGACAAAGTACACTCTGGTAACCGGTGGAACAATTAACCTGGGCGAGGATTTCAAGTTGTACATGGATAGCTCTGCTACGGCTCTGGACGCAGAGGCCATCTCCACCGAGGACGGCGCTCTGACCTATACTGGCACAGGTAGAAACTCCATCTATGAAATCACCAGTGCGCACACAGATGTGGTGGAATACGGCAACGGTATCGCAGCAACCGCTGGCGCAACCGGTTTCCTCATGGAAGCTGGCACCAAGCTGGCTATCAGCAACAAGACCGTAAATACCAGCGCCCTGAGCGATGGTATTGAAATTACCGGTAATGGTGCGACAATCAGCCTTACGAACAAGGCCACATTGGATTCAAATGTAATTACCGGTGCTGGTGAGGCTGCCACCAACTACACCGTAAATGATAGTAAGCTCGTCATCAAGGGGGCAGAAAGAGCCGGCAATATTCGCCTGGAGAATGGAGCCACGCTTTCTCTTGATCATGGCGGAAACACCTCATCACTCACGGCCACCAGCATTTACCTCACCGGGGGCTCCTTGATTGAAATGCGTAATGGCAACGCCGGCAAGACGCTGAACTCTGCCATCACGGTGGATGGAACAGGCTATATATCCGGCTCCGTATTTGCACACGGCGGCTCTGACGTTCAGGGCACAATCAAGGGCAATGGCACTTTAGGGCTGGTAAAAGACAGAGATTTCGAGAACACCTGGAAGGTTTCCGCAAAGATTTCCGACGGAGATACGGAAGGCGACCAACTTAAGGTTGTGGTCGCAGGTGGCAAGCTTAACAACGGACAGGCTGTTGCAAACGGAGCTAATAATGTAACCCTCTATGGAGCCAACGACTATACCGGCGGCACAGAAATCCAAGGTGGCACTTTGGTTGCCGCGAATAATAAAGCCCTGGGTGAAGGCAAGGTAACCATGCTGGGCGGTACGCTGCAGCAGAGCACGGATTTGACCGTCTCTGCCATGGAGTACCGGGGCGGCACGGTGACCAACTCCGGCAAGGTGCTGATGGTAACGGGCGCTCTGGATGCCAAGGCCACCCTGAGCATCACCGGTGCAGGTGACGTATCCATCGGCACCCTGAACCTGGCCGATGGCACCACCCTGAGCACTGAGGGCAACCTGACCCTGAGCAACCTGACGCTGAACCTCAGCTCCTACGCTGTTGATCAGACTCATACGCTGGTAAGCAGCTCCGGCACGCTCGATTTCAAGGGTAGCCTTGCAGCCTATGACCAGCAGACGGTAGGTGACTACATTTCCCAGGTGGAAATGAGCGGCGACAGCATCGTGCTGACCTTTGCTGCCAAGCCGCAGGGTGGCGAAGACCTGGATCTGATGGTAGGCAGCGCCAGCCTGAACGCCGCCGGCGATGTGCTGACCCTGAACCTCAGCGGCAACCTGACCGCCGGTTGCAATGTGGACCTGATTCTGAGCGATGCGGCTCTGGCCGATATCGCCGGCATGACGGGTCTGGTGGACCTGAGCCTGGTTGCTACCAACGGCACCTTCACCTCTGTTGCTGGTGAGGCTAACTTCGTGAACGTAAGCTTCTACAACGGCGCTTACACTGGCGAAGTGGGTGGCAAGTTCCGCGTGGAGTACATCCCCGAGCCCACCACCGCTACGCTCAGCCTGCTTGCCCTGGCCGGCCTCGCTGCCCGCCGCAGACGTCGCTAAAGCGACTGAAAGTACGAATTACGAAGTCGAATTGAAAATTCCCTGCCCGGTTCTGGTAAGCCAGAGCCGGGCAGCTTTCTAATCTCGCGGATACAACCCGTGAAATTTTGAATCCGGAGGGCAACAGCCCAATATGCAGCCGCGTTCCAGCCATCCCTCTTGTTTCCCTTCGGGCCAGATGTCGAATATGACTTTACACCAGCTTGCAATGTATAAGCAGGGATGCTAGACTAGCGCCATGGATAAAGAACAGATGATTAAAGTGATGTCCTATCTCATCGGCTACCGCGTAGGCAGCCAGGTAATGCCGCAGATGCTGCCCGGGCTTCAGGGCGACGATGTGCTGGCAGAGATGCTGGGCAAGGGTTTCCAGGACGGCCTTTCCGGTAACATGGATATGAGCCTCATCGACGAAAAGGTGAACGAATACCAGCAGACCTTCCTCTCCATGCTCCAGAAGCGCGGCGACGAAAAGGCTCAGAAGAATCTCGAGCTCGGCCAGAAGTATATGGAGGAGAACGGCAAGCGCGAAGGCGTGACCACCACCGAATCAGGCCTGCAGTACGAGGTTATCACCCCCGGCACCGGCGAGAGCTATGACGCCGCCAAGCACGGCGAAGCCCCCACCGCCGAGGTGATGTACAAGGGCACATTAGTGGACGGCACGGTATTCGACCAGAGCCAGGCTCCCGTGAAGTTCAACATCCGCCAGGTGATTCCCGGTTTCACAGAAGCCCTCAAACTCATGCCCGTGGGTGCCAAGTGGCGCGTCACCATCCCCGCCGACCTTGCCTACGGCGCCAACGGCCCCGGCAGCATCGGCCCGAACAGCACGCTCATTTTCGAAATGGAGCTGCTCGGCCTCACCAAGTAACCCCCCCTCAGGCGCTATGGCTGACTATTCATCCCGCCGCACCACCATTACCCGCGTCTCGCTCTTTGCGTTGCTGGGTATTGTGTTCCTGGTTTATGCGTTTCTTTCCCTGGAAGGAACGGAAAAAGCGGTTTTCGTGGGTTGCGGTCTCTTCGACCTGATTTACGCGGCCATCATCTCCACCCCTCTCTGGCGCAGGAAAAATTGATGCCGCGCCTGCGGTAGTTCCTTTCCTGCCGGGTTGAGCATAAGCTCAACCCGGCATTTTAATAT
>JAGBZE010000129.1 GCA_017628435.1 Akkermansia sp. | reverse complement strand
CCGAACAGACCACCGCCACGCTTGAGCAGCTCACGAAGGTCAAGCTGCAGACGGCAGCACATGGAGCGCACAGCATCCGGCTTGTAGGCTTCCTCGTCAATAACCTTGTTGCCGTTCTCATCGTACTTGTACTGAGAGCCGACAAAGTTCTGGAAGTAGGAGGAACCAATCTTGGCGGCGTTCTCGAAGAGCAGCGGCACGTTCTCGCCGTCCCAGTCGAAATCTTCCGTGATGTTCACGGTGGGAATCGGGAAGGTGAAGGGCTGACCGGTGCTGTCGCCTTCAGTAAGCACTTCGTAGAAGGCCTTCTGAATGACCATCATTTCCTTCTGGAAATGCTTGTAGGTCAGATCGGTCAGGCTGTCCACACCACGCTCCTTAGCGATGGCAAGCAGATTCTCGTCCTCCAGTCCTTCGAAGATGTGCTGATTGTTGGACATGGGGGTCTGCTCACGAAGGTCGCGGGGAACCGTCCAGTCAATAGTCACGTTGGTGAATGGGCTCTGGCCCCAGCGGCTGGGCACGTTCAGATTGTATACGAAGCCGCGCAGAGCCTTCTTCACAGCCTTGTAAGGCAGCTGATCCTTGAACAGATAGGGAGAAAGGTAGGTATCGAAGGAGCTGAAGGCCTGTGCACCGGCCCATTCGCTCTGCAGAATACCCAGGAAGTTTGCCATCTGCCCCAGAGCCTCACGGAAATGCTTGGGCGGACGGCTGTTCACGCGGCTGCGCACACCATTGAAACCTTCGTTCAGAAGAGCACGGAGGCTCCAGCCGGCGCAGTAACCGGTCAGACAGTCAAGGTCATGAATGTGGTAGTCGCCATTGCGGTGGGCGGCACCTTCCTCGGGGGTGTACACCTGATCCAGCCAGTAGTTGGCAATCACCTTACCAGCGGTGTTATTCACCAGACCAGCGTTGGAGTAAGTGGTATTGGAGTTTGCCTTGATTCGCCAGTCGGTGTTGCCCACATATTCCTCGATGGTCTGCTTACAATCCACCCAGGTGTTGCCCTTGTAGAGACCGGCAATCTGCTCGCGCTGCAGCTTGTGCAGGAAACGGTACTTAATGAAATTGCGTGCGGTGTCGTAAGCGCCGGCTCGCATCAGTTCTTTCTCAATGCGGTCCTGCACCATTTCCACAGGCAGGTATTCTTCATGCTTCAGCTTATCCAGCACATTAGCGTATACAAGAGGATTATACTCCTCCTGTGAGGCGTGGAACGCTTTCTCGATGGCCTGCTGTACTTTGTAGGCCTCGAAGCGCTCGCGCTTACCGTTTCTCTTGATGATTTCAGGCATTTTCCGTGATAGGTTTTAAGTTTTCAGAGCCCGGTTTCCGGGGGTGTCCCGGCAAACAGACGCTCGCTAGGTGCACAGGCAAAACTCTACCATTCTAAAAACGTGTTTGCAAGCAAAAAAAACAATGGGGGCACACTTTTCCATATACAAAATATAGAACATTTAACCAAGTTTGCACACTATATATTGTATACATTAACCATTTTCCTCACCTTAGAACGCTTCTTATTTGCGAAGCTGGGAATATAGCCGAAAACTATTGATTCAGGGGCTTTGAGAGCCTTTATCAGGCATTCTTAAGTAGGCCTCTATATGGTGTGGTGTGCCAGAAACCGCCACAAAATGTAGCGTAGGCAAAAACGTATCCGAAAGCCGATTAATTTATCGCCCAGATGCACTTTAAGTAGTCCTCTCCGTCAAAATCGAAGGGCATAGGCACTGAAACGAGCTCAGCGGAGGGGATTCCCGCCGCCACCATGCGACGAAAAGCCGACATGGTCAATTTACGGCAATTCGTGGAGCAAAGGATGCGACCATGAGGAGCCAGACAGGCAGCAGCCAGGTTCACCAAGTGGTCATAATCCTTTTCGACTCGCCAAACGTGCCCCTTCTCATCGCGGGAGAACGTGGGCGGGTCGAGCACGATGATATCGAACCGACGTCCCTGACGGGCAAAACGATCCATCCAATGCAGAGCATCGCCCTTGCAGAAGTAATGGTCATCCGGGTCAATATCATTGAGGGCCATATTCTCACGGCACCAGCTCAGACAAGGCTGAGCAAGGTCGAGTGTGGTGGTCTGCGCTCCGGCCAGGGCCGCACAGACAGAAAATGCGCCGGTATAGGCAAAAGTATTAAGCACCTTCATACCAGGACGGCAGATGCGGCGGAGCTCCGCACGATTATCGCGCTGATCCAGAAAAATTCCCTGGGAGTACCCTGCTCCCATGTCCATGAGATAGTTCACACCATTCTCCTGAATCACGAAGCGCAGGGGCGATTCCGGGCCGCAGAGAAACTGCGGAGCCTCTTTCACATCCTTATCCAGACGCTTCACGTAAACAGGGCGTCCGGTAGCTTTCAGAAGCTCCTTCAGACCTGCCGGCAAGGCTGTATCACGCAGAGACACCAGCAGACGATCTGCCAAAGCATCAATGAAGACACCAGGCCATGGCGAGCCGTCCGACACGCGGAAAGCATTTGTCTCCGGCGGCAGCTTGGCCAGGCGTTCATCCAGAAGTCTCTGCAGGGCATTACTCACAGCAGGAAAGTCTTTGCGGCAGTATCCGCAGCCTTGCGGATAGTAGCAGCCATGGAAGTAAGAGCATTTGCGCGGGTGGAAGCAAGATGCTCCTTCAGCCCGCAGTCATCCAGCTTACTCATATCAGCCGCCAGAATCTCTGCCGGGGTGAGGCCGGACAGAAGGCGAATGAACAGAGCAATGAGACCCTTGGTTATGAGAGAATCACTGTCGGCATGGATGATGAGCTTACCATCATCCATTTCCGTGCCGACCCACACGCGACTCTGGCAACCCTTGATAAGATTGCTGTTCTTGCGGTATTTCTCGGGCATAGCCGGCAGGCGGCGGCCCAGGGAGATGATGAATTCATACTTCTCTGTCCAGTCCTCAAAGACGGACATATCATCCAGCAACTCCTCGATGCGTGCGTTGTAATCCATTACTTATTACGGCTGGTTGCCAGCGTGTAGAGCACGGCCTTCTGGGCGTGCAGACGGTTCTCAGCCTCGCGGAAGATGACAGGGGCGTTAGCCTCCAGCACATCATCGGTGATTTCATAGCCACGGTAGGCAGGCAGGCAGTGCAACACAATGTGGCCGGGAGCAGCCAGTTTCAGCAGCTCGTCATTCACCTGGTAGGGGAAGAAAGCCTTCTCCTTGGTGCCCTTCTCTGCCTCCTGACCCATGGAAATCCAGGTATCGGTGTTAATCACCATGCAATCGCGCACAGCCTCGGCAGCATCCGTAGTGCAGATGATATTCGGGCAGTCCAATGCAGCCAGAGTCTCAGCCTTGGGAAGAGCCTGCTCCGGACCGGCCAGCATGAGGGTGAAGCCCAGGCGCTTGGCAGCCCACATCCAGGAGCGGCCCATGTTGTTATCCACATCGCCCAGGAACGCAATCTTCATACCCTTCCAGGAGCCTACACCGTACTGCTCTTCAATGGTGAGCAGGTCCGCCAGAATCTGGCAGGGGTGCTCCAGGTCGGTCAGAGCATTGATGGTCGGCAGCTTGGAGTAATCGGCAAAGTCCACTACGTCCTGCTGGTCATAGGTGCGGATAATGGCACCGTGTATCATGCGACCCAGCACACGGGCGGTGTCCTTGATAGGCTCACCACGGCCCAGCTGGATATCGCGGGTGGAAAGGAACATCGGGCGACCACCCAGTTCTGAGATACCCACCTCAAAGGAAACACGTGTACGAGTGGAGGATTTGGAGAAAATCAGAGCCCAGGTCTGCCCGGCCAAGGGCTGTTCAGTGTGGCAACCACGCTCGGCTTTGAGCTTGTGCCCCAGGGCAAGCAATTCGCAAATCTGCTCGCCGGTCAGTTCTTCAATGGAAAGAAGGTTATTCATGGCTGTAAAAAAATCCGGGAAAACAGGAAACTAGCATGTTTCGCCCCATCTGTAAAGTTCAGAATGAGTCAGCGTCCGGCAATACGCCATCATTCTTCCATCAATGCACTCGCTATCTCACCAATCGGCACTCAAAAAATCTCCAGCACGATAAGCTATCGCTGTATCAACCACAGAATCAAATCGTGGTAGGTGGTATAAATCTCCTGCGCACAATGCTGAAAATCCTGCCAGTAGCCGCGCAGGCTGATAACTCCGAAACAACGGAGAATAAGCAGCAACGCTACTATATTCGTAATGGTGATAATCAGGAAGGAGATAACCACGCCATTCTCCAGCAAGTCCGGCTGCTCACGAGGAATCACCCAGAGAGTCCAGTATACATGGAATGCCCACCAGAAGCCAAATCCGGCGTAGAACCAGTGCAGGTAGGTTTCAAACGGCGCTATCAGGTTGGCTATGAACAACACCCCCAGCCAGAGCAGCATCCACAGCGGCAGGAAATAGGGAGCCAGCGACACGAAAAGATTATCCTTATCGGTGTCAACATAGCCGCCATCAATATCCACACTCAGAGCCTCCACCTTACCAAAGCACATCATGGCGGCAATGGCATGCGTCAGCTCATGCCCCAACACATAGGTGAAAACAAGAATAGGATCCACCAGGTGGAAATATTTCAGCACGGCAAAAACGAGTACACCCAGTATGGCATACCAGACCGGCACACTCTGCCAGAAATTGAAATCTCCCACAACCGGGGCGGCATGGTAAAGCTGCAGCATGAGTGCAAACACCATAACCACCGACAAAGGCATCAACAGACACCAGCCGATGCACAGGCGGATAAACCGCTTCCAGCCATGAATCTCATACAACCCGCCGTCGGGTTCACCACCATACACCGGCTCCATTGACTCCCAATAGGCAGCCTGAACACGAAGACGACGAATCATGCTTACCGGCTTGGGGCGAAGGTGCTCCGCCTCGTGCGGTTTCTGCAGGGGCACGCGCCAATCACCGAACTCGGGTTCTACCGATGTACGGCGGGTTGTACGGCGGTTCTGCTGACGGGCAGTTTTCATATGGAAGACGCAGGACGTATATCCTGAATAGAAATGGAAAGGGTGGTGCGCCCACGCCACACATTACGGTCAATGGTGAAGGCAATATCCCACGGGGGGTCGGGCAACTTGACAGAGCCGCCGTTGAAATACATGGCATCGCACTCATATGAACCCTGGCGCAGGCCAAGGCGCAGATGATTACCCTGCAGATGACGGGGCGCATCCGTAAGCATCACATTGCGACTCATGAACACCGGCTGGGGATTGGAGTTTCCGAAGGGTTCCAGCAGCTCATAGCTGTCCAACAAGTCAAGCGTCAGCTCCGGGAAACTCACCTCTGCATCCACATTCAGCACAGGAGTCAGCTTATCCGGATCCACGCTTTCCTTCACAAAAGCGTCAAAACGGGCACGGAAGGCATCTATCATATCCTCATGAATCACCAGACCTGCGGCCATATCATGCCCACCACCGGAGATGAGCGTATCCGAACAAGCGTGAATAGCCTGCACCAGAGACACCCCAGGAATGGAACGTCCACTGCCCTTACCTATGCCATTTTCATCCAATGAAATAACGAAGGTTGGCTTATGATAGCGGCGCATGAGGAGCGAAGCCACAATGCCCACCACACCTGGATGCCAGGTGCGGGAGCCCAGCACAATCACACTGTCGCGCTTCGGGGAGAAAGTATGCGAGAGCATCTCCATGGCCTCATGGCGAATTTTCTCTTCTTCCTGCTGGCGGGCGCGGTTGTGCATTTCCAGGCGTTCAGCCAGTTCAGTAGCCACGGCAGTGTCGCGGGTCATGAGCAGGTTCAGCGCATCCAGCGGGCTGTCCATACGGCCGGCTGCATTCAAACGAGGACCGATACGGAAGGATACATGACTAGCGCTGGGGCGGCGATTCAGATTCGTGACGCGGTTGATAGCCTGAATGCCGATGTTACCGCCACTCTCCATAACGCGCAAACCATGGCGGGTCAGCAGGCGGTTCTCCTCCACCAGAGGCACAATATCCGCCACGGTAGCAATGGCCACCACATCCAGATACTGCTTCAGGTCAAACTGCGGCAGGCGGCGTTCCTTCAGCATGGCATGTGCCAGTTTGAACACCACACCGGCACTGCAGAGGTAGGTAAAGGGGCTGTCTTCCTCCAGCTTGGCATTCACCACGGCCACTGCGGGCGGGCGGCCCTGGATGCTGGCCTCATGGTGATCCAGAATCACCACATCAATTCCCTGCTCCTGCAGCCAGGCCACTTCCTCCACCGAGGAAGTTCCACAGTCAACAGCAATAATCAGGTCAGGGGTCTCGCCACATTTCGCAATGGCATTTGCCATGCCTTCCTCACTCAGGCCGTAGCCCTCTCGCGTGCGAACGGGTATAAAGTAATCCGTGCGGATGCCATAGGCCCGCAAAATAGTATACAGGAGCGTGACAGAGCTCACGCCGTCCACATCATAGTCGCCATAGATGCAGACGTGCTCGCCGTTGTCTGCCGCGCGGAAGATGCGCTCAACGGCTGCATCCATCTCCCGCAAGGCAAAAGGGTCTCCAAGATCCGCTAGCCTTGGTTTCAGGAATCGTAGTGCCCGTTCCGGACCGGAAATACCTCTCTGTGCCAGTAACTTTCGAACCAGCAGCGGCAGCTGCGCGTTCAGTTCCTCACCAAAGTCAACACTTCCGTCCAGGGGGCGTAATTCCCAACTGAACTTAGTACTCATGGCTCAATCTTATCATCCGACCTATATTGCGTCAAGTGAGAAATAACAGGCATTGCGGCACTGCAAGTAAATATCAGGGTGACGGCATATCGGCTTGCACAAAGCTCCCATTGGTGGTAAGCTTTCCGCGCTATGTGGACAGGACGCTTTTCTCAACCGACAGCAGATCTGGTACTGGAATACGGAGAATCCGTATCATACGACTGGAAATTATATGAGCACGACATTGCCGGTTCCACGGCACATGCACGCGCCCAGCTGAACGCCGGAATGCTCACACAGGAGGAATTTACAGCCATTGCTGAGGGACTGCAGGAGATTCTGGCAGACATCAAAGCCGGAAATTTCCAGTGGAGCATGAAGCTCGAGGACGTGCACATGAACATTGAAAGCGAGCTTACCCGCCGCATCGGCGCCCCCGGTGCCAAGCTGCACACCGCACGCTCCCGCAATGACCAGGTGGCCACGGATACCCGTCTGTACTGCCGCACTCAGATTGATGAAACGCTGGAGCTTCTCAAGGATATGCAGCGCGCCCTGGTGCAGAAGGCGGCCCAGTACGCCGAAATCCGCATCCCGGGCTACACGCACCTGCAGCGCGCCCAGCCGGTCACCATCGGCCACCACTTGCTGGCATACGTGGAAATGCTGGGCCGCGACGCCGAGCGTCTGCAGGACTGCCGCAAGCGCGTGAACGTGAGCCCGCTGGGCAGCGGCGCCATTGCCGGCAGCACCATCAATCTGGACCGCTTCGCCATCGCCGCTGAACTCGGCTTTGCAAGCGTAACAGAAAACTCCATGGATGCCATCGCCGACCGTGACTACATCATGGAGACACTCTTCGACCTCTCCATCATCGGCACCCACCTTTCCCGCCTCAGCGAGGACCTGGTGCTTTGGAGCAGCGCAGAATTCGGCTACTGCACCCTGAGCGATGCCCACACCACCGGCTCCAGCCTGATGCCCCAGAAGAAGAACCCCGACGTATGCGAGCTGACCCGTGGCAAGAGTGGCCGACTGTACGGTAATCTGGTCAGCGTCATGGTAGCCGTGAAGGGTCTGCCCCTCACCTACAACCGTGACCTTCAGGAAGACAAGGAACCCCTGTTCGATTCCTTCGAGACCATCAGCCTGGCCCTGCGAGTGAATGCCGAAATGGTGGCAGCCATGCGTATCAACCCCGACCGCTGCGCCGCTGCAGTGAGCGATCCCCTGCTCCTCGCTACCGACCTGGCCGATTACCTGGTACGCCGCGGCGTTCCCTTCCGCAAGGCTCACGAGCTGGTTGGTAAGGCTGTTGCCGTATCCGTGGGCACCGGCACACCGCTCAACAAGCTCTCGCTCGATGAGTTCAAGGAAATATCCCCGGAATACGGTGAAGATGTGCACGAGGTATTCAACCTCGACCGCGCCTTTGCACTGCGCACCAACCCGGGCGCGCCCAATCCGGACAACACTGCCCGTCGTCTGGCTTACTGGCAGTCCAAACTTGCCTGATTTTCTCGCAATGATTTCTGCCCGGCCGTGTGCATGAAATTGCACACTGCCGCTTTTTCTAGACTCAATCTCGCGCAATACAGTTTTTATACTTGATTTTTCCACCAAAACAGTGCAGTATAACCCCGCACCAATTTGATATTTGATGACCAATACCATAAATAAAATCGGACTTATTCAGACAACCCCTCTACCCGGAGACTTTTCTAATAACCTCAGAGCCATTGTTCAAGGCTACCGTGAATGCCTTGACCACGGAGCAGAACTCGTTGTAGCCCCCGCCTCCGCGCTGTGCGGTCTGGAGCCGGGCCATCTGGCACTACGTCGTTCCTTCATCAACCAGACCATGGCAGCGCTCGAATCCTTGTCAAAGGAACTGGGAACAGCGCCTCTTCTACTGGGCGCATACACCTTGACCCTGGGTGATGATGAGGTCTACGTCGGCATAGTGGGTGAAGATGATGATGAAAATGACCCATGGATGGTCAATGACCGCAGCATCATTCTGACCCCTTACCTGCTGGAGAAGGACACCGTCACCGAGCTGGAGGACTGCCACAGCTTCAATGTACTGAACACGGATATCTACCTTTCCATGTCGGACGAGGAACTGCTACCGGACGTGACCTCAGACCTCATGGTACGCATGCCCAGCACCCCCTGGTATGCCGGCGCCGCCCGCGATGATTCCGAGCTTCGAGGTTGGGAAGCCAGCATGACTGGTTGCCCGGTTGTCTGCGTCCGCGCAGTGGGCACCATCGGCGGCAACATCTATGGAGGCGGTTCCGCCGTATACAGCAGCGAAGGCAAGGCCATGTGCCGGCTTCCGTTGTTTGAAACGGCGGCCAAGGTGGTGGATGTAACCCGTCCGGCACAGGCTCTGCAGCTTCCGGAAGACGTGGAGCAGCTTGGCTCAGCCCTGGAGCGAGGCATCCGAGACAACGTACGCAACAACTGCTTCAGCGGCGTATGCATACCGATGGATCACCCCCATTCTCCCCTGCTCGCCGCTCTGAGCATCGAAGCACTCGGAACCGCCAACGTCTGCGGTATTACTTTTGATAAGGAAAACAAGCTGGCAGAGAAGCTCGGTATCAGCTGTTTCACCCCGCAGACCGGCCAGCTGGAGGAAGCAGCCAGGGCCACCATGAGCGAGGACGAATCCTCAGCCCTGATCGAGCGTATGCGCACCGCCATTGCCCTGACCCACGCCGAATCCCGGGGACTTATGCTCTGCAGCCCGCTGGGACGCCGCGAAATCATGCTGGGCGATTTCCGTATGTACGGTCTGAGCGGCGGTCACTTGGCACCCCTTGGCAATCTGTACGATATCGATATCTTCCTGCTCAGCGAGCGCTACAAGGACCAGTATCCGGACCTGTTCGGCGCTCTAACCACACCGCCGCATGGCACAACAAACCGCATCATTCACGAGCTAGCGGATTTGAACACGCCACCATCAACCCTGCTGCAGGAAGGCACAAACTACATCTTCAAGGAGAACGATGTCCGCCTCATTCAGCGTAAGATTGTAGCCTCAGCCATCAAGCGCTCCCAGCTGCCCATTATTCTGCATGCCGATGCTCCCATTGAGCAGCTGCATTTCCCCATCTCTCACCGTATGAACGACTGAGTCGGGTATACGTTATTGAACTGATATGAGGGTATGGTGTGTCCACACGCCATACCCTCATGAATAATAAGAATTTAACCCGATACACATACGAGAATACAGATTTCCAGGGGTGGCGCGTCAGCATACAACGCTGTG
>JAGBZE010000128.1 GCA_017628435.1 Akkermansia sp. | reverse complement strand
TCATCACGGCACCGATCACACTTTCAAAGGTGTTGGCAAGTATGGAAAGCGCCGTGCGGCCGCCGGTCTTCTCCAGCTGCGGGCTCATCTGCAATTGCTCGCCCCAGCCCAGCTTTCCGCAAAGCTCCGCCAGATGAGCACGACTCACAATAGCGGAGCGCATCTTGGTCAGTAAGCCCTCATCCGCCTTGGGATAACGGGCAAAGAGCTCGCGGCTCACCACCAGCTCCAGTACGGCATCACCCAGGAACTCCAGGCGCTCATAATTCAGATTGGTAATGCGCTTCTGGTCAACACTCGGGTGCGTAAGGGCCTGTTTCAACCATGTTTCATCGGTAAACACATAATTCAGGCTTTCTTCAACCGCAGTTCTATCCATGCGCAGCATTCTACCACACATCCCCTCGCTTGGCTAGCGTAAATTGGGGGTATTCACTCTGTCATGTGCCCGATTTCGCTTGATTTGCGGGCATTTTGGGGGTAGAATCGCGCGCATGAGCACAGAGGAGAAAAAAGACTTCATCCGCGACATGGTAGCCAAGGATCTGGCAGAAGGTTACTGCGAGGTACCGATTACTCGTTTCCCCCCGGAGCCGAACGGTTATCTGCACATCGGCCACGCCAAGGCCATTTGTCTGGATTTCGGTCTTGCCAAGGAATACGCCCATCTCGGGGCGGTGTGTCACCTGCGTTTCGACGACACCAACCCCTGCAAGGAAGATATCGAATTCGTCAATTCCATCCAGGAGGATATTCACTGGCTCGGGTTCGACTGGGGCGAGCACCTGTACTGGGCTTCCAACATTTTTGATTTCTACTACGACTGCGCCGTGCATCTCATCAGGAACGGTCTGGCCTACGTGGATCTGCAGGACCGCGAGACGATGCGCCAGCAGCGCGGCAACCTGGTGACTCCCGGTGTGGAGTCCCCCTACCGCAACACCTCTGTGGAGGAGAACCTGGCTCTCTTCGAAGCTATGAAGCGCGGTGATTATGCCGAGGGTGCCGCTGTACTGCGTGCCAAGATTGACATGGCCAGCAGCAACATGAACATGCGCGACCCGGTGATTTACCGCATCTCCTACGATCACCACCACAACACGGGTAACTCCTGGTGCATCTACCCGATGTATGACTTTGCTCACCCGCTGGAGGATGCCTACGAGCACATCACCCACTCCCTCTGCACGCTGGAGTTCGAGAACCACCGCCCGCTGTACGAATGGGTTATCGATAACTGCCCCGTGCCCGCCAAGCCCAAGCAGCGCGAGTTCTCCCGCCTGAACATCACCTACACCGTGATGAGCAAGCGCAAGCTGCGCCAGATGGTGGAGGAAGGCTACGTGGCCGGTTGGGACGACCCCCGCATGCCCACAATCTGCGGTATGCGCCGCCGCGGTTACCCCGCCAAGGCCATTGTGGATTTCTGCGAAGGCGTGGGCATCACCAAGTTCAACGGCAACACCGACGTAGCTCGTCTGGAGAATGCCGTGCGCAATGAACTGAATGCTGAGGCTGAGCGCCGTATGGCTGTACTCAAGCCCCTCAAGCTTGTGCTCACCAACGTGCCTGATGACTTCGAGGAAGAGGTTGAAGTGGTCATCAACCCCGAGAAGCCGGAACTGGGCAACCGCAAACTCACACTCACCAAGGAAGTGTGGATTGAGCAGGAAGACTTCATGGTGGAGCCGCCCAAGAAGTACAAGCGCCTTTCTCCCGGCGCCTGTGTGCGTCTGCGCGGTGGCTACTGCATGATCTGCACCGGCTACACCGCCGATGCCGAGGGCAACGTGACCGAGGTTCAGGCCGAAATCATCCCCGGCACCGTGGGTTCCAACCCGCCGGAAGGCATCAAGTGCAAGGGCGCTATTCACTGGGTATCTGCCAAGTATGGAGTGAAGGCCGAGGTGCGTCTCTACGACCGACTGTTCAAGGACGAAGCCCCGGATGCCAATGAGGAAGGTTTCCTGGCCTCCCTGAATGCCGATTCCCTCACCGTGCTGACCGATGCCGTGGTGGAACCCGCTCTGGCCAATGCCCCTGCCGAGTTCCTGTGCCAGTTCGAGCGTACCGGCTACTTCGTGGCCGACCGCTACGACCACAGCGCCGAGCATCCCGTGTTCAACCGCTCCGTGGGTCTGCGCGACTCCTGGGCCAAGATGAACAAGTAATCCCACCTCATGAAGCACATCGAATTCACCGCCACCAACGGCACCTTCGATATCAACGATTTCATCAATCGTTGCGATGCTGCCACCATGGGCGAGGAACTCCCCCCGGCACCGGAACCGGAGGCAGAGGAGGTGGTGCCGCCCTGCTCCGTACCGGTGGCAGATGGCGTAGACCCCATCATCTACTCCCCGCTGGAAGAGGTCATCGCTGACCTGCGCATGGGCAAGCTCATCCTGATGACGGATGATCCCCACCGCGAGAATGAAGCCGACCTCGTCTGCGCCGG
The DNA here is from genome assembly GCA_017628435.1 of Akkermansia sp. GTDB lineage: Bacteria > Verrucomicrobiota > Verrucomicrobiia > Verrucomicrobiales > Akkermansiaceae > Akkermansia. Next base: position 726 of record JAGBZE010000128.1, on the reverse strand, counting down.
GCAGTTTGCCACGCCTCAGAATATCAACTTCATGGCCATCCATGCCCGCGGTCTCATCTGCGTACCCATGGCCCCGGAACGAGTGGACGGGCTTGGTCTGCCCATGCAGGCCCAGCATAACACGGAAAAGCACCACACCGCCTTTACCGTGAGCGTGGATGCCAAGGAAGGCACCACCACCGGTATCAGTGCTTTTGAACGCTCCATCACCACCATGAAACTGGCCGACCCGAAGGCCAGTCTGGATGACTTTGTACAGCCCGGCCACTGCTTCCCGCTGCGCGCGGTGGAGGGTGGCGTTATCCGCCGCGCCGGCCACACAGAAGGCACCGTGGACATGATGCGCATCGCCGGTCTGGAGCCCGTGGGCGTGTGCTGCGAAATCATGAAAGAAGACGGCACCATGGCCCGACTTGGCGAGCTCGGTTCCTTCCAGAAGAAGTTTGGTCTGAAAGCCTGCTCCCTGGCTCAGATTATCGAGCACCGCCAGCACACGGAAAAACTGGTGATTCGTGAGGAAAAAGTAAAGCTGCCCACCGATTTTGGAGATTTCGATTGCTACTCCTATCATTCCAAAGTAGACGGCAAGACCCACCTTGCCCTGGTGCGCGGTGAAATCACCCCGGATAAGCCGGTGCTCTGCCGTGTGCATAGCGAGTGCCTCACCGGCGATGTATTTGCCAGCCGCCGCTGCGACTGCGGCAGCCAGCTGCACGCCGCCATGCG
>JAGBZE010000127.1 GCA_017628435.1 Akkermansia sp. | reverse complement strand
ATCATGGACACCTTCGCCGCACTGGCCCTGGCTTCCGAGCCGCCCAGCGACGACGTGATGGAGCAAAAGCCGCGCAACAAGTTTGCCTTCATCATCACCCCCACCATGTGGCGCTGGATTCTCTGCCTCGGCATAGGCTTCATCATCGCCCTGGTAAGCTATGTGAAGTGCATGCCCTCCCAGGAGATTGAGCCGGAGGCCTTCCGCCACTCCGTCACCCTGCTCTTCACCGGCTTCGTGATGCTGCAGTTCTGGAACCTGTTCAATGCCCGCGTCTACGGCACCAACAACAGCTTCGTGAACGGCATCTTTACCAACCGCAGCTTCCTCTTCATTCTGGCCATCATCCTCTTCGGCCAGGTGCTGGCCACCCAGTTCGGTGGTGAAATCTTCCGCACCGTGCCCCTCAGCCTTTGCGAATGGTTCACCATCGCCGCCGTGACCTGCCCGGTTCTCATCATCGGTGAAATCGTCCGTTTCATCGGCCGCTGCCGCGAGAAATAAGAGATTCAGCCGGTAATTTTCACTCCCCGCTCTCACCGCAGAGCGGGGAGTTTTTTCTTTCCAGCTCACCGCCAATATGCTAGAATCCACCGCATCAATGAAGACGCGCATTACATGGTTTGAAGGTGTGGCCCTGCTGGTGGAAAAGAAATTTCCCATCGGCCACGGGCCGTGGATGATTGCCTACCTGGTTGCCATTATTGCGCTGCTGCCCAGCGTGCTGAACCTGGGGCTGGGCACGGGTATGGCGGCCTATGGCTATGCTACTGCAGGGCTCTATGCCTCTCCCCCCTTCTCTGCGGAGAAAACCCTGCTCATCAACCTGTTCTGCACAGCCCTGGGCTGGTTCCTGAGCAGCTGGCTGGTGCTGGTGTGGCGCCTGTTTCAGTGCCACCGCAAGGAAGTGCCCTACACTTCCCCCTGCTATCTCTGGATTTCCGGCGCCGTGCTGCTGGCCTACCAGGTGCTGGCCGTGGTGGCCGTATTCCTGGCGCGCAGCACCACCTTCGGCTCCATGGTGCCCGTGCTGCTCATCCTCGCCCTTCACTACGTGCACAAGACTATCTGTCGTCTCTGATTTCGCGCAGGATATCGGCAGCGGTTCTGCCCCTGTTATCGCGTATGCTGGCATCTGCCCCGGCTTCCAGCAGGGCGGCATAGAGGAGCGGAGCCTCAATGCCTTCTATACAGGCTGCAAGATGAAGCGGGGTACGGCCATCCTCCGGGATGCGAGCATTCACATCTGCCCCGCGGCTGATAAGGTAGCGAACTACCCGCACCCCCTTTTCCTCATGCCCGGGAAAGCCTCCCACATAGCAACAGATAGCCTGATGCAGCGGGGTAAGGCTTATGGTTGTACCCTCGTAATAGGGAGTCTTGTAGGCGCGGTTAATATCCGGAATCTCATCCAATACAGAACCAATACACACGATGTCCCCCGACGCAAGAGCACTGCGCAGCTCCGACCTGCCGCAGCACTGAGTCAGCAGAGGAAGCAGAAGACAAAGGGCGAAAACTCCACGAAGCATGTGCACATGTTATAAATTTAGCGGAGTCGAATGTCAAGGTCTATCGCTTCCCAATAGCCAGTTGATAGAGAGCACGGCTCGAACGGAAATCGAAATCCAGCCCCTTGCGGGGCTGGACGAAATCCGCTTCGCGGACGAAACCGTGGCTGCGCCACGACGAAATCTGCCACCAGGGGCGGCAGACTCAGGGCTCAACCCAGCGTCCGTGATCCTTGATGAGCTGCACCAGGTGCTGCACGGCTTCTTCCTGCGGAATATTCATCACCACAGGGTTATGGCCTACGTAGAGATTAATCTTGTTCGGGGCGCCGCCCACGTAGCCGAAGTCGGCATCGCTCATTTCACCGGGGCCGTTCACAATGCAGCCCATGATGGCAATCTTCACGCCCTTTAGGTGGCCGGTAGCCTCGCGGATGCGGGCGGCAGCTTCCTGAATGTTGTAGTGCGTGCGGCCGCAGGACGGGCAGGATACGTACTCAGTCTTGCTCAGTCGCACACCGGCAGCCTGCAGGATATTGAAGCCCAGGCGGGCGGCCTTGTCGGGGTCAGTCTCACGACGCACCAGCACGGCATTGCCGATGCCGTCGCACAGGAGCGCACCGGCATTCACACCACCGGCCATGGGGGCAGAAAGGCTGTCCAGCCCATTGCAGAGCGTGTCCTTCAGCAGAATGCTGTGGCGAGTCGGAATAACGGCAGCCAGCAGGCGGAAGGCCTGCACCACGGGCATATCGATGCCATCCTTCACCGTCACCAGCGTGGCGGGAGCATCGGCCAGCCCGACAGCGGCAGCGGCATCGCGCGGGTCAATTTCCACAGGAGCGCAGGCCTCATAGGAAATTTCCGGCATGAAATCCTTCATCACCGCCGGGTCCAGCGCCTTGCAGGCAGCCTCCGGCAGCACCACGCGCACCGGCTCATTCCAGCCCAGCGTCACGCCGCCGCGGGTAATCACATCGGCCTTGCGCTTGTTGAATTCAAAGGGATTGAAGGCATCCGAGGCCTGAATCTCCAGCGGAGCCGCGGCAGAAACCACGCCCGGCTGGTAGGGGGCAGCCAGCTCGAAACCGGGTTCAATCTCATACACCGGGTCCTCAGTAAGCGACACACGCAGCGTGTCACCAATGCCGTCGGCCAGCAGAGAGCCCACGCCCGTGGCGCTCTTGATGCGGGCATCCTCGCCCTCGCCGGCCTCGGTCACACCCAGGTGGATGGGATAATTCCAATCCAGTCCCTCCTCTGCCAGGCGCTTCACCAGCAGGCGGTAGGCCTGAATCATCACCTTCACGTTGGAGGACTTCATGGAGAACACCAGCTGGTGGTAATCCAGCTCGCGGGCAATGCGGGCAAACTCCAGCGCACTTTCCACCATGCCGTCCGGCGTGTCGCCGTAGCGGTTCAGAATACGGTCGGAGAGGGAACCGTGGTTGGCACCCAGACGCATGGCGCGGCCGTGTTCCTTGCAGAACTGCACGAGCGGCGTGAAAGCCTTGCGAATCTTCTCAATCTCCTCCTCGTACTCATAATCCGTGTAGTCACGCTCCACGAACTTCTTCTTGTCCACGAAGTTGCCGGGATTCACACGGATTTTCTCCACCCACTTGGCGGCCTCCATGGCAGCATCGGGCTTAAAATGAATATCGGCCACCAGCGGCACCTGGCACCCGGCGGCACGCAGCTCGCGGGCAATATTCTCCAGGTTGGCGGCATACACCTTGGTCTGCGCGGTCAGGCGGATGATTTCGCACCCGGCCTCGGCCAGAGCCAGAGACTCGCGAACACACCCGGCCGTATCCAGCGTATCGCTGGTCAGCATGGATTGAATGCGGATGGGATTGGTGCCGCCAATCCCCACGTTCCCCACCATCACCTCGCGGGTAAGGCGGCGCGTATAATGGTACAGACTCGGGCAATGCAGTGTGCTCATACCCTGACTTTACTCCAGCTGCACTGTTTTTTCAAGTCCTAAGCCACCATTTATCCAATAAAGGATAAATTATCCCCCGTGGCCCCATTTATCCAGCGCTTTTAAGTTGACATTTTCATCAAGAAGATTTAACTTATCTTAAAGAACCCCGGAAAGCTTTCACCCATGATTAAGTCTACACGTTACCACCTCTTCCTGTCGCTTCTCGGCGGCATGCTCAGTTCGTGTGTGTACTACACCCCCACCGTGCCGGATATGCCCTACCAGGGCACAGCAGGCCGCACCACCTACCCCGACACCTGGGTGACCACACAGCCCACCGGCATTCAGCAGGCTCCGATTCCTGAGCCGGTCGCTACTCAGCCGATTGCCAACCCGAATGCACCGCTGGATTTAACCAGGCCCATCACCCCCGGCACGCAGAGTTATACTCCCGCGCCCATTCCTGCCCCCAAAACCACAACAACCACCGCATCGCAGCCCAAGACCGCAGAACCGGCACTCACCCCCATTGTGACCAAGACGGCAGCTGCCGCCCAGCCCACCAGTGCTGCCACCCAGGCTGTTGACCTGAGCCAGATTACCAACACCGGCCCCATTCCCGTGGCTACCCGCGTGCCCGGCGACCCCACCCGCGTATACAACCCGCTGAACCCCAGCAAGACCATCCGCGTGGTGGATAAGGACGGCAAACCCTACCCCAGCGGCAAGAAGCTGAAGGTGCGCGGCACCAACTTCATGTTCTTCGTGCCGTAACGCATGAGCGCCCAGCCCTTCCAGTCTGTCTGTATTCTGGGCCCCGGTCTACTCGGCGGCTCCATTGCCATGGCTGTACACCAGCACATGCCCGGCTGCAAGCTACGCATCTGGGCGCGCCGACAGCAGCCGCTCGATTTTATACGCGAAAAAGGCATCACTGAGCATGTGTTCACCGATGCCCGCGAGGCAGCCAGGGGGGCAGAACTCATCATT
>JAGBZE010000011.1 GCA_017628435.1 Akkermansia sp. | reverse complement strand
GTGATGATTCTTTGTGTCAGCGGGCTGCTGTGTCTGGGCGGGGCTCTTCTGCTGGAGCTGGATACTCCGCTCATCAAGCACCTGTTCACCAGTACGATGGTGCTGTGGAGCGGAGGCTGGTGCCTGCTTCTGCTGTCCATATTCCATGCCGTGTTCGATATGCTTCCCGGAATGAAGTATGCTGCTTTCCCTCTGCAGGTTGTGGGTTGTAATGCGTTGCTTGCTTATCTGCTTACCAACACCCCCGGAATGGGTGGTCGCAGCCTGTGGGGCAATATAGCTTATCCGCTTCTCCGCTGGGCGGAATCTCCGTTTTTGTACGAGTGTCTCTCCTATGGTTTATTATGGCTCATGCTGTATTTTCTTTACCGTCATCGGGCCTTCCTGCGAGTGTAGTACCAAACTTTTTTCTTTTCTTGCGGAAATAAAATGGTAAAATGCCCCGTATCCATGATTATGATGAAAGCAAGACATATGCTGCCCCTGCTGGCTCTGAGTGTGGCTTCTGCCTACGCAGGGGAACGTGAGAGTTTTGATTTTGGCTGGAAATTCAAGTACTGTGGGGCCGGTGACCCTGCAGAGGCTGGTGTTCCAGTGTATGCGGATTCTCATCAGGGAACGCATTCTGCTGCTTATGCTGTGGATGGAGATCTGATGACCCGCTGGTGTGCCAAGGATCAGTATGATGGTCACTATCTCGTCATCCGCCCCGGTTTCAGGGACCCTGTCAGGATGGCTGTCATCTACTGGGAACAGCGCAATAACATGACTGCCATTGTAACTGTTGACCACGGCGGTTCTGAAACCCAGCAGATTATCAATGTGGGCCACCAGGCTGCGTCGTTCATTGACCTGGGCGGAAAACCCGTGAAGTCCATCAAAATTCGTGTGGGCGGTACCAACATTGCCAGCTGGGCCAGCATCCGCGAGGTGATGTTCACCGGCATGGATAATCAGCCGCTGCAGGTGCAGAAGGGCTTGCCCGCCACGGCCTATGCCGCGATTGGGGCTGATGAAACCGGCTTCAAGAGCGTGCAGCTGCCGCATGACTGGGCTATCGAGAGCCCCTTCCTCATGGATGAGCCGAATGAAACCGGTAAGCTGCCGTGGAATGGCTGGGGCTGGTACCGCAAGAACTTTGCCGTGCCTGCTGATTTCAGCGCTGAGAAAGATCGCTATTACCTGGATTTCGATGGCGTGATGGCTAATCCCCAGGTATATGTGAACGGCAAGAAGGCCGGTGAGTGGGCATATGGCTATAATTCTTTCCGGGTGGATATCACCCCTTATCTGGAAGCCGGCAAGGATAACCTGGTGGCTGTCATGGCCAGCAATCTGCCGCTTTCTACCCGCTGGTATCCCGGTGCCGGTATCTATCGCCATGTGTGGCTGGAAAAGACCGGTCCTGTGCATCTCGCCCAGTGGCCCACCTTCATCACCACCCCGGAAATCAAGAAGGATTATGCTCTCGTGAAGGTGCAGACCACGGTGGAGAATACGGGAAGCGAGATGGCTGAAATTACCGTGCAGCAGTCTGTGGACGGCGTGCAGGCTCAGCCCTCCACCATCACCCTGGAACCTGGCACGACCGGCACCGTGGAGCAGGAGCTGCGTCTTTACAGCCCAGAGCTCTGGAGCATGGAGAACCCGCATCTGTATGCCATGCAGACCAGCATTCTGGTGAATGGCAAACAGGTGGACAGCAAGGAAAGCTCTTTCGGCGTGCGCACTGCAGAGTGGAAGAAGGACGGCTTTTATCTGAATGGCGAAAAGGTGAAAATCAAGGGCGTGTGCGAACACCACGACCTGGGTGCCCTCGGTTCTGCCTTCCATGCCCGTGGCTACGAGCGCAAGATTGAGATTCTCAAGGAGATGGGTTGCAACTCCATCCGCATGACCCACAACCCGCCCGCACCTGAGGTGCTCGACCTCTGCGATAAGCACGGTATCCTGGTTATTGACGAGCTTTTCGATATCTGGAAGCAGCAGAAATATGACAAGGTGAACGGCTACCACCTCTACTGGCCCGAGTGGTGGCAGAAGGACGTGCGTAACTTCATGCTGCGCGACCGTAACCATCCGTCCATCATCGCCTGGAGTGGCGGTAACGAAATCCCGGAGCAGGGGCACAATGACCCCGCGAAGCACAAGAAGAATCTGGAGACTGCCATCAATCTGCGCGATGAGGTTCGCAAGTACGATACCACGCGTCCCTACACCGTGGGTTGCAATGATATGCGCGCCTGGAAAAACGGATTCTCCGGGACCATGGATGTGTATGGCTTCAACTACAAGCCGCATCTCTATGCCGAGTTCCGCAAGGAGCACCCGGAGCAGCCCTACTACGGCTCCGAGACCTGCAGCTGCGTGTCCACCCGCGATACCTATTTCTTCCCGATGAAGTGGGATGTGCACAGCGGTGCCCGCTATTTCCAGGTGAGCAGCTATGCGCTTTCCTCCACGGGCTGGGGTTCCTGCCCGGATATCGAGATGCACGCTCATACCAAGGCTCCTGACCTGGCGGGTGAGTATGTGTGGACCGGTTTCGACTATATCGGCGAACCCACCCCCTACAACCAGGATGCTTCCAACATCGGCAACTTTATCGGCGCAAGCGAGGCGGAGAAGAAGGCTGCCATGGAACAGCTGAAGGCCATGGGCAACAAGGCCCCCAGCCGCAGCTCCTATTTCGGCCTGATTGACCTGGCCGGCTTCCCGAAGGATGTTTACTACCTCTACCAGAGTCAGTGGAATCCGGAAAAGAAGATGGCCCACATTCTGCCGCATTGGAACTGGGAAGGCCGCGAGGGGCAGAAGACTCCCGTGATGGTGTTCACCAGCGGTGATGAGGCTGAGCTCTTTGTGAATGGCAAGAGCCAGGGTGTGCGCCGCCGTGGCGATGGACCCTCCTTCACCCAGAAGGATAAGAGCCTCGTGGTGAGCAAGAACCAGTTCCGCTTCACCTGGGAGGATGTGGTGTACGAACCCGGCACCGTTGAAGTGGTGGTGAAGAAGGATGGCCAGCCCTGGGCCACTGCCAAGCGCGTGACCACCGGTGCCACCGCCCGCGTGACGGCCGAGGTGGACCGCTCCACCATCGTGGGTGATGCCCGCGACCTGAGCTATATCTCTCTGGCTCTTACCGATGCTCAGGGTAATGTGGTGCCTACCGACAGCCGCAAGGTAAGCTTCAGCATCGATGGTCCTGCCGAGCTGGTGGGCTTCTGCAACGGTAATCCCGTGGACCACACCTGCATGCAGAATCCGAAGCAGAGCTTCTTCAATGGCCGTATTCTTGCTGTGGTGCGCGGTAAGCGCGGTGAAAGCGGTACTGCCACGGTGAAGGTAAAGGCTGAATGGCTGCCTGAAATCAAGGTGCCCGTGCAGATTATCGCCCCCACCCCCGAGCAGCTTAAGAAGTAAGCCGGACTGATAATAAAATATCCGCGGGCTGATTTCTCCATGTGGGAAATCAGCCCGCTTGTTTTGTAGAACGAGCCCGACTTCTCTTGCTATAAGAAAGCCGAGGTTCCTTTTGGGACCCCGGCCTTGTGGTGAGAGTTGTTATTCATTTTAACGGCGGCGACGGCGGGAAGCCAGTCCGCAGAGAGCCAGCAGACTCAGCGCTGCTGTTGCAGGCTCCGGCACAATACGCCAGGAGGAGTCGAGGACAAAGACCCCGGCCACGTACGCATCATCGCTGCCATAGAGCGTTTCGTCAGCAAAGAAGAGACGTCCGTCTTTCTCGTTGATGAGCATTTCTGCATAGAAGAGCCCGTCTTTCTCCTGATCAAAATCATCAGAATCAGTCAGCCAGAGACCAGCCACCAGGCCACCCTCATTGTATGTCACCCCCCACAGCGTAATGGAATGCGAGAGAGCTGTCTTGCCATCGGAGAGAATGGTAAGGGAAATACCGCCGCCGTCCTCAAAGATTTCAGCAAAATCAACATCGAAGGCCTCAGGCGATTCGGAATCGTACATCCAGGGTTCTGTCAGCAGGTAGGCCAGGTCGCTTTGCTGAAGATTATGCAGGTCATAGAAGTACTGCTCTTCGGGGTTGTATGGATAGGTCAGAGTCAGCACAGGTGTAGTACCATCCTCTGCATAGATTGAGCCAAAATCATCGTATGTGCCGTAAAAACGTTCCCAGATGGGGTCGCCCTCAGCAGCCCAATCAGAGCCGTCCTGGTTCAGGGGAACATACACACCCGAAATCCACCAGTTGATGGCAGAATGGATAAAGCCACCTTTATACGTCTGCTGATTATTCGCGACATACTTATTCCAGATGTCCTTGACATCAGGCGGAGTAGAGCTGGTAATCAGGTTTTCATAGTAAATATTCTGCCACCAGGCAATCAGATTGGAAGCAGAGGCTGCATAGCACATAAGAGACTCAGGATGCCCTGCATCCACGCTGGTCTTGTTGACATCATACCAGCCGCTGGTCTCGCTGACGTTTTGCGCCCAGACCGTCGTGTAGTTGTCGGGTATATCATACTCAATGGCAGCGGAAGCGATTCCGAGTGTGAGCCCTAGAGACAGCACCAGATGGTGAAGAGGTTTCATAAGAAGAATAGCAGAGTGGCAGGGAGTATGGCAAACAGCCCTTACAAAGTCAATGCTGATGATACCTGCTGACAATAATGGCCGGCAGGCTCTGCCGCTCTTGTTTTATTGTTGAAAACTGCTACTCCTCCCGCTTGATTTGTCCGCAGCGCAGGCCGAAGTAGAGTCCGCACAGAGCGAACAGCGTGTAGAGCAGGGTGAGAGCAAGGCAGGGATTGCCTGTTCCCATGCCGGCACCGGCGGCCCAGGCAAGCAGTCCGCCGCCGGTGAAGCCGATGCCCTGTGCCAGACCGGAAAGAGCGATGGTACCGGACTCACTGGGCTCGGTGGTTGCAATGAGGGTCATGCCCACAGAGAAGATGCTGCCCAGCCCAGCGCCGAGGGCTATGGCGGATACCAGCCAGCACTCCTCAGGAGCGACCAGCAATCCCCAGCAGGCGACCACGGCGAGCAGGGTGGCAATGGTCATGAGCCTCCGTATACTGCCCAGCCAGCGGATGGCGAGACCCGATATGAGAGCACAGGGAATCTGGCATGCCGTGGTCAGCGAAAGCAGGAGCCCCGCTTTTTCTGTACTCATTCCCCGCTGGTGCAGCAGCGTGACCAGCCACACCACCAGCAGCCATGAACTGGCCACGCGGAAAAGGTAATAAAGCGTGACCATGCGGGCGCTCCGTTTCCTGAGCAAAGGCAGCATGGGGGCGCGCATGGTGGACTGGCCGCCATGAATGTTCTGCCGCCGGTGCATGGTGCAGGCCCACAGGATGGTGGACAACAGCATGGGCAGAGCCCAGAACATGAGCCCAGCCTGCCAGCCCTCCAGCAGCCGCGCAATCGGGACTGCGGCGCCTGTGCCTATGGCCGTGCCGAGACTGACGCAGGCAGTGTAGGCACTCATGACCTCCGGCAGGTGGGTGGGTATGGCTTGCTTGACAATGCCCAGAATGACTGAACCAGCCACACCCAGCCCGAGCCCGATGATGATGGTGCCGCAGAAGAGCCCTGTGAGATACCCACTGCTGCGCCATACCACCCCGGCGGTGGCCAGCAGCAATGCGTAGGTTATCAGGTTGCCGGGGCGTATCCATGCGACCAGACGGGCACCCACGGGAGCTGCAATGCCCAGCGCCATGATGGGCAGAAGGGCGAAAAGCCCGCTGCTGGTGATGCCCATGTGCAGAGCATGCCTTACCTGGGTAAGCAATGGGTCTGCGGCAGAGAAAGCCATGCGCAGATTCAGGCTCACGAGCAGAAAGACCATGATGAAGTGAGCGGTGGTGTGGACTGCGGTTTTTGTGCTCATGATGCACCATGAATAGCCGAATCCTGAATCCCGTGCAATCTATATCTCTACCTGTTGCTGGGTAATATGTCGCACACTCTCCGGCGGGGCGGAAAATAATGCTGGTAATCTGGTTGGATTTGTGATATGGTCGCCGCGCTATGTTATCAGATCGTACCAAGTTAGGTATTCAGCGTGCGCCGCATCGCAGCCTGATGCGTGCCACGGGCATGACGGATGAGGATATCCGTAAGCCGTTTATTGCGATTTGCAATTCTTTCAATGAGGTTATTCCCGGCCACGTGCACCTCAACAAGGTGGCTGAGCTTATCAAGGATGAGGTGCGCAAGGCAGGCGGCACGCCCATCGAGTTCAACCTCATCGGTGTGTGCGACGGTATCGCCATGGCTCACCAGGGCATGAAGTTCTCCCTCGCCAGCCGTGAGCTGATTGCCGACAGCGTGGAGACGATGCTTTCTGCCCACGCTTTCGATGCCTGCATCTGCATTCCGAACTGCGACAAGATTGTGCCGGGCATGGTGATGGGTGCGCTGCGTTGCAATATACCGACTATTTTCTGCAGCGGTGGCCCCATGGCTGTGGGCAAGGGCCGTAATGGTGAAGACCTGGACCTGAACAGCGTGTTCGAGGCCGTGGCTGCTTGCACCGCTGGTAAGATTACCGAGGACGAGCTGCACTATGTGGAGTGCCACGCCTGCCCGAGTGCTGGTTCCTGCAGCGGTATGTTCACCGCCAATTCCATGAACTGCCTGTGCGAGGTGCTGGGTCTGGCTCTGCCGGGCAACGGCACACTGCTGGCTCTTTCTGAGGAGCGCAAGGAGTTCTGGCGCGCTGCTGCCCGCCGCGCTGTGGAGATGGCGAAGCAGGGTGGCCCGCTGCCCCGCGACCTCATCACCGAGGCTGCTATCGACAACGCCTTCACCTGCGATATGGCCATGGGCGGTTCCTCCAACACCGTGCTGCACACGCTGGCCTTTGCCGCTGAAGCCGGTTTTGAATACGACCTGAAGCGCATCGATGAGATTTCCAAGCGTACCCCGAACATCTGCAAGGTGGCTCCCAGCTCCCGCTACCACATGCACGATGTGCTGCGCGCCGGTGGCATCATGACTATTCTCGCCGAAATCAACAAGATTCCCGGTGCTCTCAACACCAATGTGCCCACTGTGAGCGGCAAGACGCTCGGCGAGCAGATTGAGGGCCTTTCCACCCAGGACCCCGCCGTTATCCGCACACTGGATAACGCCTACTCCAAGGACGGCGGTCTGGCCGTGCTCTTCGGTAACCTTGCCGAGCAGGGCGCTATCGTGAAGAAGGCCGGCGTGCTGCCTGAGATGATGGTGCACCGCGGCCCGGCTGTGATTTTCGAAAGCCAGGAAGATGCCTGCGCCGGCATTCTGGCAGACAAGGTGAAGCCCGGCGATGTGGTGGTTATCCGTAACGAAGGCCCGAAGGGTGGCCCCGGCATGCAGGAAATGCTTGCCCCCACCAGCTACATCATGGGCAAGGGCCTGGGCAACTGCGTGGCCCTCATTACCGATGGCCGTTTCTCCGGCGCTACGCACGGTGCCTGCATCGGCCACGTGTCTCCTGAAGCTGCTGAGGGTGGTCTCATCGGCCTGCTCAAGGACGGCGATATCATCTCCATCGACATTCCTGCCCGCAGCATGAATGTGGAGCTGAGCGACGAGGAAATCGCCGCCCGCCGCGCCGTGTGGCAGCCCACCATGCAGGAAATCCCCAGCAAGTGGCTCAAGCGCTACCGCAAGCTGGCTACCAACGCCAGCAAGGGTGCTGTGCTTGCCTGATAATCATCACGAACCAGATTTATGAACGATACAAAACAGAACTTCATCGTCAAGTACTTCTCCGAATTCGGGGTGCTTCGCGAGTGTGGTAAGAACTTCTGGCTGACGAACTTCATTCAGTTCTTCGACGGCCTGTCGTACTTCACGCTCATTATCGTGTTCTCCCTGTTCCTGAACAAGTACTGCGGCTTCCGCGATGCAGATGCTCCGTACTGGGTGGGCATGTACACGCTGTTCGTGTCCCTCTTCGTGTTCGCAGTGGGCACTATCTGCGATATCATCGGCCTGCGCCGCACCTACCTCATCGGCTTTATCATGCTGATTGGCGGTCGTCTGGTGCTGGGCATGGGTGCCGACTTCGGTACCGAGATTCTGCAGCTCAGCCAGGATGATTCCCGCTATTTCGTGATGGCCGGCATCGGCATGATGTCTTTCGGTACGGCTTTCATGAGCCCCTGTATCACCACCTCCATCCGCCGCTTCACCACGCTGCGCGCACGTCCCACAGGTTTCAATTTCTACTACCTGTTCATGAACGTAGGTGCTCTGCTGGCCGGTTTTGCCATTGTGGACCCGCTGCTGGCCTGGAAGGGTGACATCGACGGTCTGCTGTGGGTGATTAACTTCGGTACTGCCTGCAACTGCATCGCCTTCATCTTCACCCGCTTCATTGATGAAGACTTCTTCGCCGTGCCGGAGGAGCGCATCGTGAAGACGGAGAAGTCTGCTCAGCGCCCGCTGCAGCTCATTGCTCAGGTGGCTCGTGAGCGCGCCTTCCAGAAGCTCATCGTGTTCCTGGTGCTCACGCTGGGTGTGCGTCTGGTGTTCACCCTGCAGTTCCTGGTGATGCCGCAGTACTACCTGCGCACCATCGGTGACGACTTCCAGCTGGGCTTCATGAACTCCCTGAATCCCTTCGTGATTATCACAGGTCTCATCCTCATCATCCCGATTCTGAACAAATTCTCCACGGTGAAGCTCATGATTACGGGTATGAGCATCTCTGCATGCTCTCTGCTGCTCATGGCTGTGCCGCCGCAGACCTACTTCATCATCCCGGGTATTGAGACCATCGGTCAGGCCTACTTCGTGGCCATCTTCCTGCAGATTCTCATCTTCGCCTTTGGTGAGCTGCTGTTCAGCCCCCGTTTCTCCGAGTACGTGGCCCGCGTGGCTCCCAAGGACAAGGTGGCTTCCTACATGTCACTTTCCGCTCTGCCCATGTTCATTGCCAAGCCGATTAACGGCGTGGTGGGCGGTCTGCTGGTGTCCTACCTCTGCTTCGACGGCATTGCCGCCAAGATGGATACCGGTCACATCGGCTTCTGGGATTCCCCCGAGTTCATGTGGACCATCTACCTCATTATGGCTCTCATTTCTCCGCTGGCCATCATCCTGACCAAGGACAGCTTCGTTTCCGATAATCCCGAGGAGACGACGGCTCACGAGACCGACACGGAAAAGGACGAGGAAGAAAACACTGTAAACGCTAACGCCTGATTTTACCACCATGTCTGATACAAAACAGAAGACCGACTGGCTCCCCATCATCAAGGATATGTGCATCCTGGTGTGCATCATGGGTGCCCTGGGTTATGCCTGCAACCTGGCCATGAAGCCCTTTGAATCCGTGCAGGTGACCGACTCGCTTGTTTCCCTCATCCGCAAGGGTGGTGTGGTGGATGGCAAGGACGAAATCTTCCTCAAGGAGTTTGCCGAAGGTTGCCAGCTCCACAAGGATTTCGTGAACACCCCCGACAGCACGGGCCGTACCCCGCTCATGTGGGCTGTGTACACCAACTTCAACAAGCCTGGGCTTTCCCTGGCCAAGGACGCCGACCGCGCCTACTATGTGCAGGCTCTGCTCGAGTCTCCCGGTGTGAACATCCACGCCAAGGACGAGGATGGTTTCACCGCGCTGCACTGGGCAGCCTGGAGCGGCATGCCGCACTCTGCTGCCATGCTCATCAAGGCCGGTCTGGATATCAACGAGAAGGAAAATAACGGCTACACCCCGCTCATGCTTGCCGCCCTGCGTGGTGACGATGCCGTGGTGAAGATGCTGCTGCAGCTTGGTGCAGATACCACCGCCACCAATATCGATGGTCTCACCGCCGCCCAGCTGGCAGATGAGAAGGGCG
>JAGBZE010000126.1 GCA_017628435.1 Akkermansia sp. | reverse complement strand
TCTTTGTTGGTGCCGAATGCCAGTGCCGCACGCAGAAGCGCTGCCATGGAGAAGGCTGCTCCTGCCGGGTCGCGCAGTTCGGCGTGCGCTATCAGGACAAAGGCCTCCTCGAACGGCCAGATGGCTCGATTGTGGTAGGCTGCCTTCTGCCCTGATTTGTAGGGGGCAAAGACCGGTGTGCCCCATGGACTGCTGGGCAGGGTGGCCATAGCACGATTGGCGTGCTCGCCGGCCAGTCCGCAGATGACTGCGAGTGCATTGGCCAGGGAGTCAATTCGCTCATCGGGGCAGCCATCGGGGGTACGCATCATGCAGTATTGGCTGTTGGCCTTGCTCCAGAAAGCCTGTTCAATGGCTTCGGCCAATTCCGTGGCTCGCTCGCGGTGGGGCACAGCCTCCTTCTCGCGGTCGAGCTCGGTGAGCATGCGCACCAGCACGATACGCGCTATGTAGTGCAGCACATTGGTGCCGAAGGCGTAGCTGGCGCCGATATCGGCCGGGGTCATCCAGTCGGGGTAGCTCTGCTCGCGCCAGTCGATGAATGAGGTTTCGCCCGGGCGCAGGGGCGTGTGGTTCGGCAGCAGGGCGTCGTCCTGTGCCAAGGTGGCAGAGATAACGTCCACACAGTACTTGAGCCATTCCGTGTCGCCCTCAGATTGGTACAGGCTCCATGCGCCCATGGCCCACACCACGCGGTCAGTGGAGATTGGCCAACCGCCACCGGTGCCGGTGTCCTGCAGAATGATACCGTCTTTCACTCGGGATTGCAGGCTGGCTCGTACCTCTGCCGGGGCAATGAGGGTGGCACCCAGAGTGGCAGTGTATGCGATGTCTCGGGTCCAGACGGTGCTCCAGTTGGCGCCGGCCAACATGCTGCCGTCGGGCTGAATATTGGCCTGCAGTTCGTGAGCGGCCAGATTGTACATGGCCGTGAGCACGGGTATGCTGCTACGCATGCCCGTGCAGCCGTTGGGCAGCGGGGGAATGCTGATTTCGCGCTCCCCTTGCCCCTCGCGGCAGATGATGAGTTTACCCGGCCCCTGCAGGCGGGCGGTCAGGCCCTCCTGCTGCAGGCCTGTCGACGTAAGCCGATAGGCTGCATTCTCAAAGAGAACCTGTTCTTTATCATCTGCCATAAAATCCGGCCTTAGTACTTATTACAGAATGGCACCGGGAGTGTAGCCTACACCGGCAGGGTATTTGTCTGCCAGTTCGGTGACCATGGCGCAGAAGGCGTCCACTTGGTCGGCAGCCATGCCGGTATCGCCGGCGTTGGCGTCGTAAATCTCCTGAATTTCCTCGCGGCTGAGTTTCAGTCGGCCGTCGGCACCCAGTCTGTCCAGCAGGTCATTGGTGGCAATGGTACCGCTGCGCAGCTCGTCGGAAACCGCTACGGCGTGCTCCTTAATCACCTCGTGAGCCTCCTCGCGACCCACGCCGCGCTGCACGGCGGCCATCATGATGGTGGTGGTCATCAGGAAGGGCAGGTAGCGGTTCAGCTCAGTCTGAATGACGGGTTTGTAAACGCCCATCTGATCCATGACGGTCAGGAAAGTCTCGAACAGGCCGTCAGCAGCCATGAAGGCATCGGGCAGCACGCAGCGGCGCACCACGGAGCAGGATACGTCGCCCTCGTTCCACTGGTCGCCCACAATGCCGCCAATCATGCTCAGGTGACCCTTCAGAATGGCGTGGAAGCCGTTCACGCGCTCGCAGGAGCGGGGGTTCTGCTTGTGCGGCATGGCGCTGGAGCCGGTCTGTCCCTTGGCAAAGCCCTCGGTGCAGAGCTCGTGGCCCACCATCAGGCGCCATGTCTTGCAGAAGCTGCTGGGGGCGCAGGAAAGACCCACCAGGCCGGAAATGATTTCAAAGTCGAGCGAGCGGGGGTACACCTGACCCACGTTCATCCACTTGGTGGAGATGCCGAGGTGGGCGCAGATGCGGCTCTCGAGCTCGCGCACGGTCTCGGGGTTCTTACCGAAGAGGGAGAGCTGGTCGAGCTGGGTACCCACGGCACCCTTGAGCCCGCGCACACGGTAGCGCTCCATCATGCTCACCCAGGCCCAGGTCCAGTGCACCAGTTCCTCGCCGAACATAGCCACGCGCTTGCCCATGGTGCTGGCCTGTGCGGCCACATTGTGAGTGCGGGCGGCAAATACCACGTCGCGCCAGTCGGCGGCGTGCTTGCTCATGCGGTCGAGCACGGCCACGGCCTTGTCGCGGATAATCTGCATGCTGCGCCATACCTGCAACTGCTCCACGTTTTCCGTGAGGTCGCGGCTGGTCATGCCCTTGTGAATGTGCTGGTGGCCGGCCAGGTCGCAGAACTCCTCGATTCGAGCCTTCACATCGTGGCGGGTGATTCGCTCACGGTTGTTAATGCTCTCGATATCAACGTTGCCTTTCACGCTGTCGTAGGCATCAATTGCCTCCTGCGGGATATCCAGCCCCAGGTCTTTCTGTGCCTTCATCACGGCAATCCAGAACTCGCGCTCCAGTACAATGCGGCCCTCAGCGG
>JAGBZE010000125.1 GCA_017628435.1 Akkermansia sp. | reverse complement strand
TTTATGCACGTTGTCCCAGAATACATGGTAACGGGTCATGAGGTCTTTTGCCGGCATTTTTGCAGCCATCATCTTGGGGTATACCCATGCACCCAGGAATTCGGAAACTACCTCCGGATACCGCGGAGCCAGAAGATAGCAGAGATTATCCTGCATGGTGCTCAGCAGTTTCATGTCGCCGCTCTTGTGGCTGGTCAGGTAGTTGTTGTATTCCTGCCAGACCTGGATATTGATAGGCTGCGCTGTCGTTGCATCTTGGAAATAGGGAATAATCTGCTTTTCCTTCTTGGCGTTGATTGCGTTGTGCGCCAGAACACGGTAAACATTGGAGGCATGCGTGTCGGTGTTGGGCTTGGTGTAAAGCTCAGAGCCCAGATGCAGTGAGGAGAACGCACTCCACATGTTGAGTACCGGTTGCCAATGCAGGCCGCGTTCCCAGCTTACAGTGTTGCCGGGTACCCACTTGCCATCCAGCCAGAGCACGTATGCACAGTGGCCCGGTTCACCACAGGTGAGGGCGGGCACGCCGTTGGCTACTGCAGAAAAGGCGCCAAAGTGAGAAATGCCACCACACACGCAACCGACATAGAGGGATTTCGCGAAGAAATTGTCCCCATAGAGGTGATCCCATGGTCTGTAATAGTCTGCGCCGTGAATACTGTCGCCAAACAGATTAAACAGGCGGTAACCGTTGCGGTGCGGGGCGCCCATATAGCGCTCTGCTGCTACGTGCACGTTATCCAATGCCCATTCCAGACTTTTTCTTTCACCGGCTATATGATCGCCCTTGCAGCCGCACACGATGCGGCGCAGGTACATGGGCATGGTGTCGAATAAGACGTTGAGTCGCCCTTCCTTCCATTTCTCAATGTAATAATCTGCGCGGATAAGGGCTTTTTCGAAATCCCAGTTGTAGCGGGCAAACTCAATGGCTGTGGCGGTGGCGATATCGCGCACGACCTTGTCCTTGTACACGTCCGGGTGTTTCTTGGCAATGCTGGCAATGATGTGTAATATGCGTCCCGGGGCTACACAGGGGCCGGAAAAGCAGATGTTTTCCATCCATTCCAGGTTGCCTGTAACCTGTTTGATAACAGTGCGACCATCGCGATGACTGCTGATTTCCTTAAGGGTCCAGGGCATGTTTTTGAGCTGAGCCTCAAGTGTCTTGATGGACGCCTGCTTGGCCTTGATAGCTGCCTGGAAAGCCATGCGTTCCTTGCCTCGCAGGGTCTTGAGTTTTTCCTTATCGCTCTCAATCTCACCGGGTAAGCGGTTGATTGCATCGGTAATCTTTTTCCGGCTGTTGGCTGCCATCTCCGGCGGAGTCATCTTATCAAACTGCGCCAGCATGTACTGTGCCACCATCAGGCGGTTCTTCGGGCTTTCAACAAACTTAAGCACATGCTCCGGGGTGTCGCCTTTCAATGCTCCTGTAATTTGGCTGATGAGGGAGCGCTGAGCTGCGTCCGGATTGTTCCAGTTGGGAACGTTAGGTGAAATGTAGTTACCGTCGTCGGTCTTCTTCTTGTTTGATTTCTTATCAGCTTTCTTGCCCGATTTTTTTTCTGATTTCTTGTCGGCTTTTTCCTCAGTCTGCGTTTCAGCTGCAGGCTCGGCTGTCTCCTCCTGGGCTACGCCGAGGGAGCCCAGAAACAGCGGCGCGGCCAGCGCCAGGGAAAGAATATTGATAAATGTTTTATTTTTTTTCATTGCCTCGCTTTTACTCTACTCTCTTTACCCCCCGTCAGTCAACCTTAAAACACCATATATCTCCTGTCAGGGATAATTTTATTGCTCTTTTTTGCATACTAATTAGGTAGAATTTATGTCAGTATGCTTGTATGTGCAGGTGGAATATGCTATACTGCGGCGCAAGTTATGAAGACATCCACCATTTGCGTTCAGAGCGGCTGGCAGCCTGGCAAGGGCGAGCCTCGCGTCGTGCCTATTTATCAGTCCACCACTTTCCGATATGAGACAAGCGACCAGATGGCACGCCTGTTCGATCTGGAAGAGGCCGGATTCTTTTACACCCGTCTGCAGAACCCCACGAATGAATGCGTGGCCAAGAAGATAGCCGAGTTGGAGGGCGGTGTGGCCGCCATTCTGACCTCCTCTGGCCAGGCTGCTTCCTTCTACTCCGTGTTCAATATCTGCGAGGCTGGGGACCACTTCGTGTGCACCAGCGCCCTGTATGGTGGCACATACAACCTGTTCGCCGTAACGTTCAAGAAATTCGGCATCGACTGCACCTTTGTGGACCAGGACGCCCCGGAAGAGGAAATTCAGAAGGCATTCCGCCCCAACACCAAGTGCGTGTTTGGTGAGACAATATCCAACCCCTCTCTGCAGGTGCTGGATATCGAGAAGATGGCCCGCATTGCCCACAAGAACGGCGTACCGCTGATTGTGGACAATACCTTCGCCACTCCCATCAACTGCCGTCCCTTCGAGCACGGTGCTGACATCGTGATGCACTCCACCACCAAGTATATGGATGGCCATGCCACCCAGGTGGGCGGTGTTGTGGTGGATAGCGGCAAGTTCGACTGGGCTGCCCATGCCGATAAGTTCCCCGGTCTCACCACCCCGGATGCTTCCTACCACGGTCTGGTGTATACGGATGCCTTCGGCCCCGGTGCCTACATCACCAAGTGCACCGTGACCCTCATGCGCGACCTGGGTTCCATCCCGTCCCCCTTCAATGCCTTCCTGCTCAACCTGGGGTTGGAGACGCTTCACCTGCGTGTGCCGCGTCACTGTGAGAACGCCCAGAAGGTGGCCGAATTCCTCTCCACCCAGGAGGATGTGGCCTGGATTAACTACGCCGGCCTGCCCGATAACAAGTATTATGAGTTGGCCCAGAAGCAGTTCGACGGTGGCCGCACCTGCGGCGTGGTGACCTTCGGCATCAAGGGTGGCCGTGAGCGCGCCATCAAGTTCATCGACAGCCTGAAGCTCTGCGCCATCGTCACCCACGTGGCCGATGCCCGCACCTGCGTGCTGCATCCCGCCAGCCACACCCACCGCCAGCTCACCGACCAGCAGCTGGAGGAAGCCGGCGTGAAGCCCGACCTCATCCGCTTCTCCGTGGGTATCGAGGATGCCGAGGACATCATCGCCGACCTCAAGCAGGCCCTGGCTCAGATCTAAGACCAGATATTCCCGTTTCAACAACTCCGCGCCGGGTGGAAGTCCGCTTCCTCCCGGTGCGTTTTTTTCGTAATGACCGCGCAGACTCCTTATTCGCCTTGGGTTACGGCTGGCGGCTCATGGCTTGCAGCCACTCGCGGTATCTGAGGGGGGAAATCTCGCTGGGGCGGATTTCTGCGCGGAGGCTCCAGAAAACGGCGGTGTGGAGCACGGGGATGCCGCAGGCGGCCAGGTGGGCATCGATAGCGGCTTTGTGGGCGAGCACTTCCTCACGAGTGGGAGCGTGAACCACGCCCATAATCTGGGCGCCGCCGAATTTCTGGCCACCGCTGCGCCAGTAGCAGTGGGTCATGCAGATATGGCGGCCGCATTCTGCGCCGGCGCGTTCCTCCATGCCGGCGGGTACGCTCCAGTGGAACAACCCGGCGGCGCCTGTGCCGGTGCTGCGGTTGCCTTCCTTGCGCTGGTGGTCCAGGAAGGTGGCAAAGCGGCCGATGACCTTGCGGGAATCGAGCGTTTCGGCGATGTTGCAGTATTCCTCTGTGCTCATGCCGAGGGCGGCGGCGCGCTGCTCCCAGGGGCAGGGCACGAATTCCTCCGGCAGCAGGCTTTCTTTGAGGCTGAGGAGCACAGCCCATTCCTGCTCGCTGAGCTGCGGGCTGGTGGGGCATTGCATGGCGGGCAGCTGGGGGAGCTTGTCGCCCGGTTTGAGTCCGGCGCGGCGGGTGTGGCCCACGCCCAGGGCAAACATGCCCACCACGGGCAGAGCTACCCAGTCCGTAGCGCCGATGCGGCTCATGAGCAGGTCATTGTGTTCCTGCACGCTGCCGTAGCCGGTGGGCACCTTCAGGGTGGTCCAGAGCCGGTAATCAGCGCCGGGGGCGGCGGGTTCGCTGCATTCGCGCAGCACCACGTGGCCGGTGAAGGGGTCGTTATCGCGCAGCCAGGTGTAAGCGCTTTCCAGCTGCTCCTCCGGCACTTGCCATGCAATGAGCGCTCCTTCTGCCAGGCTGGTGGAGAGGAGGGTCTGACGCACGCGGCGGATGGTGCCGGCGGCGAGCATGGCTTTCAGCCGGACGATGACCTCGCTTTCCTCTACACCGCAGCGCTCGGCAATGGTGCGGAAGGGGAAGCGGTGAAACCCGCTCACGG